>DAOWNS010000269.1 GCA_030642465.1 Candidatus Thorarchaeota archaeon
GTAAGCGCGGTAGGTCACGAGCCCCCGATATCGTGCGACTTCTTCGCCGTCCTTCATTTTTGATGCAATTAATGGAACTCGGTCTGGATTTCCAGTGATTATTGTTACCTTCTCAACATCACCTTCTCCAACTCTCAAGTGTGGCTGAATTCTCTTCTTCAAGATGCTCACCTATCTGCACTCACCGCAAAACCTGCTTTTCACTTTTGGGCTTTGTGAACATAGAGATTAGCTACCCAAACAATACCCTTTTGGACCACATTCATCAATGTGAAAAGCGTCACGTAGTCTATGCGCGGCAATGCTACAGTCAAGGATGCGATTATGATTACTGATTTTGCGTATTACTGCTATCGATGCGGTGGGAAGAATACGCTCGATGTTGAGATTCCAAATGCTCCGGATTACCGCCATCAAGAGATTACATGCAGTTCCTGCGGTGACAGCACCCGTGTTCTCCTGGCTGGTTGCCCGGATTGCGAGAAATACGTATACTGGATCAATGACCTGAACATCCCCAACCTTGTCAACGGCTTTGCAAAGTATATGGTTCATAGCATGCAAGTCATGATTGATAGAGCTGCCCAGCAGGGAGCTAGAATCTCTATTGATACGTCAGAGAAATATCCAATCAAAGCTACGTGCCCATGTGGGGCCAGATTTGTGGTTGAGTTGATAATACCAGATTTGGATTAATCTAGCAAAAGTAGTATGCAATGAAACTGCTTTTCTTTGGGAATAGGGTTTCAATAAGCGATTTCAATTCTTTGCTCACAATGAAGTCGATATTCTGGCTTCTAAGTTCATCAGTGTTGTAGTCGCCAAGTACCAATCTGACGAGATCGTTAGGCGGCGCTCTGAAGTTGCGATATTCACTCACTTCCTGCATTCCGATGTCTTTGACAGGAGCAAGCTTGCCATTAGCAAAGGACAATAGATAGCAGTGCTCGTAAGTGTTAATCACCAGCTCGCGTGTTAGGCCCTCAAACATTGTTCCGATAAGGCGACTCTCTATTGCAGGACGAATCTGTTCAAGGAATCGAGTCATATTGGGAATGCGGATTTGGTATTTCCATCCAATGTCAGCACGGCCTCCAAGGCTCTGTGCTACGCGGCACAGATTGTTGACAGCTGGACCCATCAAATCAATCCTACATGTTTTCTCCTCAGCTGCACGGTCCCGGAGGTATTGAAGCGTCTGTAACACATCGTCGAATGTGGTGATGCTGCTCTCCATAACTGAAAGCCATAGACCTTGGGGAGATTGTTTCTGCTCTCCGCGAACACAGAGTCGGAAGTAGCCTACAACTTTGCCATCACGCTCAAGAACCATTGTTTTGAATTCTTGCTCAAACTCCCTATGAAACCGCTCCTGAAGCTCCCAGAGACCCTTGCTACGTGCTGCGTGAACCAGCATCTTCCTGTTGTGCTCATCATACAGCAGCATCAGGATTGGAATATCATCTTGGTTTGCTTCTCGGAAGACTATCGAGTTCCTTGCTTCGTTCTTGGGAGCAGGAATCTGATCGACCCTTAACTGCACCGTTCGATCCATCGGAAGGATGAAGTCGTATCCGAACTGCCTGTAGTAGTAGGGGATTCCCATTATGGTGGATATGTGATACTTGCCACGCTGTAGTATTTCTTCGAAATGGGTGTAGAGAGCTCTCGCAAGACCCTTGCGTCGATACTCCTTCAACGTACCAACCCATCCAAGCTCTAGGTTGCTAAGTGGAATAGATTCATACATCCACACACTTGGAATGGCACTGGCTGCTGAAACAATTGTCCCGCTGTCGAGATTGCGGATGTAGAAGTTCGACTCTCTGTTAAGATTGGGTAGATTGTCAATCTGACGCCTAATCTCCTCCGGGTCATCATCCACATGTACAACAGCGTTGAACTTGATTAGGTCCTCTATATCCGCCTTGCTCTTGACAACACCAAATTCGAATCCGTCAGGTAGTTCCATCTTCTTCTCCATTCCTCCCAGGGCATTCACAGAAATTGTTTGACTGCTGATGCGATGTCTGCGGGGGAGCCCAACAACGTTACTCCCTTCATCTCTCTAAGCCGTACAACATTCTCAAGATCGATTCTTCTAGTTCTTATAGAGAATACCTCATTATTGGGACCCACAGTCTTCACCTCGCCTGAGTGCTGGTCCACAGGCATCAATAGCACAGGTGTGATTCCCTTGAGGGTCTGAGATACTGCATTCGTAATGAGTGTGTCAGCAATTCCATGAGCAATCTTGGCTGTGGAGTTTGCAGTTAGCGGCGCGACAACCAGCAAATCATACTTGCCAATCTGGAGCGGCCCAGCAATGAATGGCACGTTTGCGTTTGTTTCCACTAGAACCTTATCGAAAGATTCGTTTAGCCGGTCCCAGAGCTTGTACCAGCGCAGTACTTGCTCTCCTGCAATCGATACGATGACCTTGATTCGAATGTCTGTCTTCTGGTGAAGATCAAGCATCGCAGCGTACACTTCGTTAATCTTGTCACCAGAACCGGTTATTCCCCAGATAATCTTCGCCAAGTTAATCCACTGAATCTACGGTCAATGACACAAATATGTAGCTCTACGGCCAAGACACCAGAAGGAAGGATTGATTTCCTGCAGAATAATCCAATCAGATACATCTGCTTTGGTGAGATATCTATGTACAGGGCGAGTGTAGGCCTTACGACCAATATGAAGGCGTCTGCCACTGGTTGGGTTGCAAGAAATGCCATGGAACTGGGAGCCGATGGCATATGGATTGGAGAGGACATAGGCCTTGGTCAGGACTCCTTCGTTCTTGCAGCTGCCACTCTGCTTCAGTCAAAGGGAATTAGAGTAGGCACGGGAATTATTCCTATTGCTGTTCATAACATCACAACGCTTGCAAGAGCCGCAGTCACCTTACAGGAGATTGGTGAGGGGAGATTCGTCTTTGGTGCGGGCATAGGAGGGATACAGGACCTTCAACGAATGGATGTCAAAATCAGAAAACCTGTAACGGCACTCAGGGAAGGGATTGACGTACTGAGGAGATTATGGCATGGCGAAAGCGTTACACGGAACGCAGAGTTGCTCCAGCTTCAGGATTATAGCCTTCGTTTGAAGAAGCCAGTTGAGATACCTGTTTTCTTGGGAGTACGCGGACCTCAGATGCTTAAGCTTGCAGGCA
>DAOWNS010000148.1 GCA_030642465.1 Candidatus Thorarchaeota archaeon
ATTCAGGCAGTGGATGGGATCTCATGTATCTACAGCAATGGTGCCTGGGCTGAAATCAGCGTTTGGGCCCACTGTAGTGCGTCTCAGCGGGTTGCCGAACAACACCCATTCTATGGTCGAAACTGCTTGACTGGAATTCAGTTCATTGGACTTGCCTTTGCTGATGTCGTCTATCTCGCGTTTGTATTTCGCATCTAGATGCTCGTGCAATGCGCGGTCCACTTGTGTCTTAACCTGTCCAATGAGATCATGTGTATCTAAAAGGTCAAGGAAGCCATACTTCCAACCATCGCTGAAAGCACAGTCATTCCAGTTCTCAAAGGGCTCAGTATTATTCATCGTGTCCAGAGTTGCCCCTATATAGCACACACCTTGTTTCAAGAAAGCTTTGAGTAAGGGACCCTCTTGCGCAGTACAGCACGCCTCTGAGTAGACTACTGGATATCCTTGGAACTTGATGGTTGATACATGCTGGGCGTCTAATATCACAGAATCTTTGGATACCCATTTCTCAGGAGTGCCATGAATGCGAGATGTGAAGATGCCGTCGGAGAACTGTAAGATGAACTCGGCTATTCCAAGCAGCTCTGCATCTTCTTGTGTGAACCGCTTCAGAATCTCCACGTCAAAACCCAGGTCAAGTAGACACTCAACATGACGCGTTGAACGACCCGGCTGAGAGTCAAAGACAATCGCTATGTTACTATCAATGATCATGGGGTCCATGTGAAAGAGGATAGTATCAGGTTGACCGAACACCCTACCTACTGGAGAGTCGGGAGTTCCATCCCCAGTCGTGTCCTGCAGAAACCAATCAGTGAAGCCGAACACTCCTTGGTAAGTCAGTGGCGTAGCTGGTAGCTGCTTGTTGCTGCCTAGAAGCAGAATCCCAACATGTTTACCTGGCTCAAAGCTCTTCTTGATTATCTTGTGAGTAGAAACCCAGGAAGACCCAGTTTCGGAAATGAAGTCGGCTCCTATTTCACGTGCCTTGTTCTTGTAGAGCGCAGTGTTTTCCGTACCCACTTTACCGCAAATAACCAGTAGATTTCTCAGAACCTCTCGAGAAGTCCGACCAACTTTGAACGAAAGGTCACGGTCAGTCATCTCGCCTACTGATGCCTTTCGGACCCTATCAATTGCTCCTGGTTCAGACTTCCGGTTGATGTTCATGTAGAATCGATTACGGAACAGCAGCGAAAGCGATAATACAGTTTCTGCTGCGTCATCTAATTCCACCGGTGTCAGGTTCACGAGGTTAAAACATGCAAGAATCAATAAAGGTGATCTCCCTAGATCTTGATGGCGTCTTATTCAATGGGCCTAGTGCTGCTTACCCCCTAGCAGTTGAGCTGGGTCTCGGTCAAAGGTTTCTCGAGGTCTATCAGAAGACAGTAGCGAATCGTCAGTCGTTGGAGGACTCCATTGTTGAAGGCTCCAAGATTTGGCGAGGAGTGCACGCGGATGGTGCATACGACTACACAGTAGAGTCATTGCCCTTGATGACCGGAGCTGAAGATGTTGTTTCAACGCTCAAGAGTTGGGGATACAAAGTGGGCTGCATTTCAAGCGGAGTTAGTCAGTTCTTCATGAAACCGTTTATACGAAGACTCGGACTGGATTTTGGCTATTCCAACATCCTAGGTGAAGCTAATGGAGCCCATGATGGTACGGTGCGATATGTAATGGGAGGTCCCCAGAAGGCGGAAACTGCAGTTCGTTACTTGAGAGAAGAGGGTCTATCAGCGGAGTCGTTGGCAAGTGTTGGAGATGGAAGAAATGACATTGATATCTTCGCAATATCGGCGTTTAGTGTTGCATTCAATCCTGAAAGCGAAGACGTAATCAATGCCGCCTCAGTAACTGTACGTTCTGAGAGTTTGAAAGATATTCTCTGTTACTTCGACCCAGAATCTTAGGGGGAAACCTTGCGAAGCACTGTACAGATGTGTTCTATCTCATCCTCAGTTAGCATTGGATGAACTGGAATGTCGAAGTGCGTTGCTCCCACTTCTTCTGAAATAGGCAAGCTAACCTTTGAGTAATCTGGATACTTAACATACTTAGCCCAGCGCCATTTACTGATATCCAAGTATGTGTTTTGCTTGTGACAAGGGATAGCGTAGACTGCCCTAGATCCTACACCGTTGTTTCGCAGGGCCTGTACCATTTGATCGCGACTCATCTTATCAGAGTGCAATCGGGGGTCGTACAGGTGATAGCCTGATTCAAAACCCTTGTCTGCTACTTGAGGTTTGACCGAATCGTACTCCGAAAATAAGATATCGTACATCTGTGCCGTTTTTCGGCGCTTCCTAACCACTTCAGGCATTCTCTTCAGTTGCTCAAGCCCAATGGCGGCAACCATATCCAGCATTCGGTTATTGTAGCCAATACGCGAATGACTGTAACCCCCCTGTTTACCCCGCCCATGGTTCTTGATGCTCATCATCCGATCAAGCAACTCTTCATCATTTGTTGTAACCATCCCGCCTTCGCCGGTCATCATGTTTTTCGTGGCATAGAATGAGTACGTTCCAGCATGGCCGAATGAGCCAACCATTTTACCATCAATTGTAGATCCATGCGCCTGACAGGCATCTTCGATAACAAGCAAATCGTGCTTGCTGGCAATCTTCATGATACGCTTCATGTCTGCAGGCATTCCAAAGATGTGAATGGGCATAATGGCCTTGGTTCTAGCAGTTATCGCAGCCTCAATCAGATCTGGGTCGATATTGTATGTATCCCGCTTGATGTCAACGAATATCGGGATAGCTCCAAGCATTGCGATTGTATTCGCCGAAGCAATAAACGTGAAAGGACTAGTGATGACTTCGTCTCCAGGCTGGATACCCAGTGCTTCGAGCACCGTGCTTAGTGCGGTTGTGCCATTGCTCGTCACGGTTGCAAATTTTGTGCCCACGTACTTTGCAAATTCACTCTCAAACTGCCGGGCAACCTTACCTTCCGCAAGCATGCCCGACTTAAGCACACTCTTGACAGCTTCGATTTCCTCATCTCCGACAATGGGTTTAGCGAAAGGTATCATACTAGTCACTGAACCCGCTGTAGACTGTAGAGTTATAACATTTTTTCATCGAATAGATAGAGCATCATAACAAAGGTCAACCGCATCTGAATGATGAATCAGCCTTTGCCTACTCATCTTCTGAATCCGGATCGAAATCCTCAGCCCGATACATCCGAGATTCTATGATGCCCACAAGTCCAACCGAACCCATCATCACTGCCAATGTTACAAGCATGTACAAGAGATTGCCCAGAATGAATACTATTGCAAGCCCAAACCCGCTGAGAAGACCAGTTGATATCCTGACGAAATTTGTTGTCTTGCGAGATGTAAGCCGTTGGGACACCCAGTCAGTAACCGTTGAGAAGCCCAGAGCTAATGCTATGAGGAACCAGAGCCAGGTTTCTTCCCATGTTGTACCTAGGCTGATGCCTGCAAGTGCCATAACACCAACCCCGATTGCTAACCCTCCATATATCCCAGTGCAGCGACTACAGAAGTACACCGAACGGCCCATAAAGGAGAGCCTAAGACAGTGCCCGAAGTGAGATGGCGGATGATGAGAAACAAGAGTATGAAGGCTCTCCTTGATTTCATCCTTGCGGCTCCATGATGCTAAATCTACCACGAGTTCATCTGGGCGCTCTGCTATTCTTTCCGCTTTCACCAAGGGCTCCACGTCAAGATTTTATCCAAGTATATCGTTTATCTCTGTTGTCTTTCAGGATTTCTACGGTGCATCTTTGGTTTGGAAGCGTTCGTTGTGGGGGCGTTCCGCATTTGGGGGTTGAGACTAGTTTGAGAGTGCGTGCGGTGTTAAAGTAAGTGGAGGGAATGATTAAAATGGGGGTCTGGACCATATCAGGTATACTTTAACAATTCGAGGAAGGAAATGAATGGTGAAAGTGCTACTTGTCGATATGGACAAATGCACAGGCTGCAAGCAATGCTCCTTAGCCTGTTCTCTCACTAAGGAAGATTTGTTCGACCCTAAAAGAGGCCGGATCAAGATTCTGAAGAAAGAGGACATTGCTCTCGGGATTCCGCTTCTTTGCGAGCAATGTGATACGTATCCATGTGTCAACGCATGCCCGGAAGGGGCTCTAACTAGAAACGAAACAACCGGAATTATCACAGTCAACGAAGAAACCTGCACTGAGTGCGGCACCTGCGTCGACGCATGCACATACCATGCAATACGATTGCATCCGGAAACTGGAAAGGCACTGATATGCGATCTCTGTGGTGGCGACCCGTACTGTGTACAACATTGCGTGCCTGGTGCTCTCGAGTGGGTGGACAGAACAGACGACGCGGTCAATAAGAAGAAGAAATTGCGGTCTGCGAGAATGGCCATGTATCGTGAACTGAAGAAGGAGGCTGCCTAGCAAATGTATGGTCATCAAGGTAAGATACTACATGTCGACCTCAGCAAGAAGAAGACTTGGACACAAGACTTGCCAGAAGAATGGAGAAAATTGTACGTGGGCTCTAGAGGCATAAATGCCCGAATTCTATGGGACTATTGCAAAGACCCTGAGATAACTTGGGATGATCCACGCAACATTTTGATCTACGCCCCAGGAGCAGTGACTGGCACTACGGCACCTGCTTCAGGCAGAACATCTGTCACAACCATTGGTTGCACGACAGGCCTGTATCTGAAGACGAATACTGGTGGTCATTGGGGTGCTGAACTGAAGTTCGCAGGATACGACCACTTAGTTGTACATGGTGTAGCTGACAAGCCCTCATACATCTTCATAGAGAACGATAAAGTCGAAATTCGTGATGCTAAGGATCTTTGGGGCAAGGACATGATCGAAACAGATGCGCTCCTGAAGAAGTGGCATGGTGAAGACTCAAGAGGCCTCTACATTGGCCCAGCAGG
>DAOWNS010000202.1 GCA_030642465.1 Candidatus Thorarchaeota archaeon
CCAGAAGCTCGTCATCCTTGATGATGTCCGCGCCACCAACAGCGGCTTTGTAGCACAGCTCTGCTCCCATCTTTGCGCTTGTGTACACACATGGTTTGATCATGTTGTTCAGAAACGGTCTCTTCTTCACACCAAGCAATTTTCTAAGACCCTTGATTCCGAATTTCGGTCCCTTGAAACCCTTAAGCCAGCTTTTTGGAAATCGCATGTCAAGGACTTTGATTCTACCACCTAGCGAGATATTCCCAACAACCGTGGAGAGGAGCATTGGTATCTGCTGCCCGAAGTTCTCCCAAGGGTATGCAACCTGAATGATATACTGTCTGCGCTCGACATCCCTTGGATAGCTGTACTCGTATGCAGGAACTTCATAGATTCCAATGACCTTGGCAACATGTCTTTTGCGCACAGCCACAGTTTCTCCGGGAACCATAGTCCAAGTTCCCGTGCTCTGTTCAACAGCGGCAGCATAGGCCACCTCTCTTATGTCAATCATCGGTGGCAATCCAACGTAGTACGTGGTTATGACGTATTTTTCCATCTCGATCGCGTCAGGCAACGCGTCCGGCATCGCTTCAAGTGGCAGTCTGTCCATCTTAATCAGTCCCATTCTTTGATGTGCTATCCTGCTTATTTCACTTTGGAACATTGTTTTCCGCCTTCCCAGTTGAAGAAGTTTCAATTATGATTCCTCTAGAGCTTGTTTTATCTGAATATACGAAATTGTTATGATGTACCAATCTCATAGAATCGTAGGTGTAGGCGGATGATTCCAATAGCAGAAGTAGCAGAACGAGCTGGTATACCAGCTGAATTCTTGGAGCACTATGGCAAGTACATAGCCAAGATTGATCTTAATATCAAGAAGAATCTGGGTGAGCGAAAAGGAAAACTCATCCTTGTGACTGCAACCAATCCAACCCCTGCAGGTGAGGGGAAGACTACAAACTCGATTGGTTTATCGATGGCCCTCAACGCGATGGGGTATAATTCAGTTGTAGCGCTGAGAGAGCCTTCTCTCGGACCAGTTTTTGGTGTGAAAGGAGGCGCTGCAGGTGGTGGGATGTCCCGAGTTCTTCCATTCGAGAGAATAAACCTCCTATTCACCTCTGACTTCCCTGCGATATCTGCTGCGCACAACCTTCTCTCAGCCATGCTTGATAATTACGCACATTATGATCACCAGCCTGAACTGGATATCAGGAGAATCTACTGGCCACGTACAGTAGACATGAATGATAGAGCTCTCCGGAGAGTCATCATTGGGCTTGGCGGGCGATTCGACGGATTGCCACGAGAGGACAGATTCATCATCACTGCAGCATCCGAAATAATGGCAATCATGGCTCTTGCCAAAGACTACCGTGACTTGAAAGCGCGATTGGGCAACATTCTCGTTGGAAGAAGTCAAAGGCTGAAGGAGATGTTCGCACGAGATATTCAGGCTGAAGGCGCAATGGCAGTACTGCTTCGTGATGCACTCAAGCCAAATCTTGTGCAGACGTGTGAGGGAACACCAGCAATCATCCATATAGGACCATTCGCAAACATTGCTACTGGCACGAGCTCCATAATCGGGACAGACATTGCCCTGAGGCTGTTTGACTACGTTGTGATAGAGGCGGGATTCGGCGCGGACCTTGGTGCTGAGAAGTTCTTCAACATCGTCACCAGAGCCGGCGAATTCGGTGTTGATGCTACAGTCCTTTTGACGACCATTCGTGCACTCAAGCATCACGGAAAAGGGGACCTTGCCGCGGGATTCCCGAATCTTGAGAAACACATGGAGAACATCCAGAATTTCGGTGTGCCAGCTGTCATTGCTCTCAATCGTTTCCCAGACGATACTGACAAGGAGATCGCCCTCCTGAAGAAGCTGTGCAAGAAGCGTGGCTGGAAGATGGAAGTTTCAGAGGTCTTTACGAAGGGCGGCGAAGGTGGTAAGGCACTAGCTTCCGCCGTCATCGAGTCAATAGGCAATGAAAAAATCGAGATCAATTACACGTACAGCCTTGACGATGATCTGAGGACTAAGATTCTGAAAGTTGCGAAGCAAGTGTACGGGGCGGATGGTGTCGATTACACGACCGGAGGCCGCGGACGCCTACGTTCACTTGAGAAGCGAGGCTATGGAAATCTCCCAGTCTGTATTGCCAAGACGCAATTCAGTCTATCCCATCACAAGTCATTACGGGGTAGACCAACTGGCTTTCAGATGGAAGTGGTAGGTGCCGATGTTAGTGCTGGAGCTGGTTTTGTAATAGTCTACATGGGTAATGTGCGGTTGATGCCTGGATTACCCGAGGAGCCTGCAGCCATTCGAATGAATATCGATGATGATGGAGACATCTTCGGCGTTTCCTAGGCGGTGACAAGTCATGTCTTCAAAGGAATTCGCAAAGGACGAAATCTTCAAGGATCATGTAATCAGTGGCAGGAAGCTTTCCAAGCACATCAGACGCGAGGTCAAGGTGGAAGTAGCGCGCCTAACTGAACAGTACGGAATCTCACCAAAGCTTGTCACAATTCTGGTGGGAGCGGATCCGGGCTCGCAGATGTATGTTCGGATGAAAGTCAAAGCTTCAAACAAGGCTGGGATTCTCTCAGAGAATCATAATCTTCCTGAAAAAACAACTCAAGCCGAATTACTGACTCTAATTCAGAAGATAAATGCAGACCGCGAGGTTCACGGGATTCTCGTGCAGCTTCCCCTGCCAACGCATATTGACGAGAAGGCTATCATCAGTGCCATAGATGCACGCAAAGATGTTGACGGGTTCTCTCCAACGAACATCTATCGACTATTCTACGGAGAGGAAGAACTGAGCTCAGCCACCCCTCAAGGGATTGTGACGATGCTGGACTACCTTGGGATGGACGACCTCTCTGGAAAGCATGCAGTCATCATCAACAGGTCCAATATTGTCGGGAAACCATTGATCATGCTTCTTCTAAATCGCAATGCTACCGTAACGGTCTGCCACTCACGAACAGCAGATCTTGCGTCCTTCACCCGACAGGCTGATGTGTTAGTGACCGCTATCGGCAGGCGGAAATCAAAGGAGGACCCCTTTTACATCACATCGGATATGATCAAAGAGGGTGCAGTAGTAATTGATGTGGCAACCCCTCATGGTGATGTCGATTTCGAGAATGTGAAAGAGAAGGCGCTCTGGGTGACGCCTGTTCCTGGCGGAGTTGGCCCAATGACAATCACAATGCTTCTGAAGAATGTAGTCGCAGCCTATACTGCTCAGATTTCATAGACTTCTCAATCAGAGAGAATAGAAATCACACTCCCCAAAGCTTTTGTAGAAGGTCGCTCCGTGCGGGCCGCGGTGACTCATATGAAGATTGTCGAATGCGTGCCCAACTTCTCTGAAGGCCGGCGTAAAGACGTGATAGACGCCCTTGAAGGGGCAATACGGAGCGTTGAAGGCGTCAGACTTCTGGACATAGAGTTCGATCCCGATCACAATAGGTCAGTCTTCACTTTCATCGGCGAACCGCAGAAAGTCAAGGAGGCAGCCCTGAAGGCCGCTGACATTGCAGTGGAGAAGATAGACCTCACAAAGCACGAGGGAGCGCATCCCAGAATGGGGGCAGTGGATGTAGTCCCGTTCATTCCCCTCCACGGTACGACTATTGGGGAATGCATTGAGCTCTCCAAGCAGTTCGCTGAGGAGTACTCAAAGAAGCACAACGTACCTGTGTATCTTTACGCCAAGGCAGCAACACGACCCGAGCGTGTCGACCTGCCAAACATCCGGGAGGGCGAATTTGAAGGCCTCCGTGAGCTCATTGGTAAGGATTCCGCGAAGGATCCAGATTACGGTCCCAACAAGCTTCACAAAACCGCAGGAGCCACCGCGACAGGCGCTCGGAATTTTCTGATTGCAATCAACTTCAACTTGAACACGACGAATGTGAAAGTCGCAAAGGCCTGCGCAAATGCAGTACGTGGCACAACAGGTGGCTTCGTAAACGTACAAGGCATAGGACTTGACTTGCCTGACAAGGGTATGGTACAGGTTTCATTGAATCTGACCCATCCGAAGCGGACCAAAATTCACCAGGTTCTGGAAGTCGTAAGAAACGAAGCAA
>DAOWNS010000317.1 GCA_030642465.1 Candidatus Thorarchaeota archaeon
CCATGCTATTGCAGTCAGGAATATCGCTTTCCCAATAAGAAGCGGAATCAACACCCTCCACCACGAATACCGCGCAACACCAAGTGGAACAATCAAGATGTCATCAGGTATTGGCGTTGCGGCTAGGACCCAGATTATAAATGGCGTCATGCTCGGGCGTCGCTGCACATATTCACTGAACCCATTGATTTTGTCCTCTTCTTTCAGGAATCTCCCTCCGTAGTAACCTGCAAAATAACCGGTCATCTCCCCCATTGCAGCACCAATCCCGGACACTAATCCAACTAACCACGGATTATGTAGGATGCTTGCTCCCAAAACAAAAGGAATTACGACATATGGAAAAGGCACCAGTATTGTCGCGTTGCCGAGAAAGGAAACAGCGAAAGCTCCTAAATACCCAAGAGTTGAAGCTGCACCCACTATCCAGTAGTAGAAACCCGCACTTGCTGCCGCGGCGACAGGAATCAGAATCAATACAAAACCATACACAAGGGCTCCCGCAACTGCCAGAATGAACAGTTTGTCTGAGGTTCTCATGGAATGTTGGCTCGCGACTCACCTTTGTTCATGGGTGCTATTAAGATGCCTCTAATCAAATAATGCATCTACTGCGCTAAGCATATTTTTTGTTTCAGAATCCGTGAAATCTCTGAGAACTCCCGCTTTTGCAATCTTGATTGTCACCAGTGCATCATCACCACGGGGTTCAATTTCCCATGACATATCAAACCCGGGTTCCTCTGTGGACACCTGGCTCATCATCTCAAGCCAAGCTCTCTTCACATCGTCGATTTCTGTATGCAAGAATTTCATAAGAGGGATTGTGACCTCTACGCACAGTACTTTGTCGGATACCACGTAGTAGTTCTCAACTTTCCATACCATGGTCTGCACTCTCATGATTTCGAAATCATGCCGTAGATAAGTGTTATTTATGCGCCCTTGTCAATCGGACTCGTCTTTCTTCTTCTCCTTTGCGAGGAGATCGATAACCTCAGTAATGAACTTGTCAGCTTCGCTCATCTCTTCTTTGGACACCTTCTTCTTTTCAACAGGTTTAGCCTTGGTTTCTTTGGCTTTTGTTGTGGGCGTCGGCGCCAGAGGGGCTGATGGTTTATCTATGTCCTTTGCTTTGACGGGATCACTAATGGTTTGTTTCCCAGGCAAAGGCTTCCCTGTTCCCTCTCGTGGCTTGATTTGTTCAGGTTTAGCAGCGATACGCCCTATATCCATTGGATCAATCTTCTTCGGTGTAGGTTTGGATTTGGCCGGTACGGCTTTCGCTGGTTGTGTTGGCGTGGGTCTTGATATGGGCGCCGTTATGGTGTCAAGTCTTGATACGGGTGCTGTTATGGTTTCGTCCTCTCCATTAGCTAGACCAAGCCCCTGACGTTGCAGAACAGTTTGGATGCCAATCGGTTCTATGAGATCCTTATCCTCCATGGCTAACAGCCTGTCCAGCGCCCTCGCCTCTGAAGCTCCCATCAGAGCAGCAACTGGCTTTATGAGGCCACGGAGATAGAACTCTCTTCTATTGTCTCTTCGTGTTCCAATCAGGTCCAGTATCTTGCCATCCAGCTTGCTGACTTTACGCTTCTTTCCGAATTTGTGTGGCAAGAGACAGGTGTAATTGAACGCGCCAGTTAGGTTTGAAACCACCCACTCTGGGTCGAAGCAATCAATGAGTCCATCCCAGTCCTTAAGATACATTTCATGATGTTTTTCAAACACTTCGATGAAGAACTGAAGTCTCTCTCTGAGAAGCTTTGTCATTTCGCCCTCCAGGATTAGAATACCTATCACGTATTTCCCGCTGTAGCTATTGAGTCGGAGACCATGATACTGAATCTCTTCAAGCGTCCCCCTAACTCCATCGCCTTTGATCTCCCCATATACACTTGTTATCGCGGCGATGAATCCGCTAATCAAATCGGGTTGTATACGTTCATCGACAAATGGATGGTAGAACACACATGTTCCACGGTCAAGATAGACTGCCATGAAGTGGCGAAGTGTTTCGAGGTCTGCAAAGTCCTGAAGCTGCCTCTCCAGTGATTCCATGGCAGCCCTCTTCTTGGGCTTGACCCGCTTGTTATAGAATGCGGCCACAGTTCCTAGAAGGAGGAATGCAATGACTATATACATTCCTGGAGGCGTCAGAACAAACGCCATTACCATGGCAAGAATGCCTGGCGATACGGGAGCTGAGATGAATGTATCCGTACCCCAGATCGAGGTCGTGCCCTCAAATCTAGCCGTGATTTCCAGATAGTCTACGCCCGCAGGAATCAGATATGCAAAGCTTGCTTCTCCCTCATCATTGGTCGGGAATGCATAGACTTCTTCGTCAACCAAAGCAGTTCCGTTAGTGAAGATGATAGTGATTTCGTAGTATACTGTGACACCGTGAATAGGATTCTCAGTGTCATTCTCTCTGAGTGTAGCTGAAATTTGGGCTGATTGGCCTTCGCTTGCACCGATGATGCTGAGTGTCAGATATACAATGATTTTCTCACC
>DAOWNS010000249.1 GCA_030642465.1 Candidatus Thorarchaeota archaeon
AGTGAATCTGGAGCCTTGGAAGCATGTAAGGAGCGAATGCAGAATCTGCTCAAATCCGGTCAGGGAGCGTTGGATAAGGCCGAACCCCCACTAACTCCACGGTACAAGGAGTTTCTCATCGACATCTCCAACTTCCTTGCACAGCGGAATTACTGATATCGTCGTCTTTGTCCAACTAGGAGAATCGACCTAACACCCCTAGGGTTACGTCAGCTCGTCGTTTGCCGTTCATTGCAGTACTTATTAGATGGTTTGCTCCGCTCCTCGCTAACTCAATATGTGAGGTAATTATCAATGGTTTTTAGTCCCCTACCAGGTCTTGAGTGGGTTTGGGACATAGTAGCGCTGGTCATTTCATTGATCGCAGTAATGCTACTTGTTCAAATCAACGCCAAGATAGAGGCGAGTGGCAAGCTCTCGACAATCGTAACACGGAAAGTTATACATATCTTTGCAGCTCCAGTGTTTCTTGTAACTTGGATACTCTTCACAGGCACATGGCTGAGCCGATGGCTGGCATTAATCGTGCCCCTATTCTTCGTCCTGCAATTCGCTGCAATTGGCACTGGCAAGGTTAAGAATGAGGATTTCGTACGCTCAATGTCAAGAAGTGGAGACCCCAAGGAACTCCTTGGAGGCACTCTGTACTATGCAATAGTGATGTTGGTGATGACAGTGATCACATTCTATGTCCCGGCCAACGCAGATTTGAACCAGGCCACTCCCATGGCAATGATTGTCTTTGGGTGCATGGCAGGTGGCGACGGCCTTGCTGATGTGATTGGACGGAAGTACGGTGGAGACAAGAAGTTTGGGATTGGTGGCGCCGAGAGAACGGTAATTGGGTCAATCGGCATGTTCATTGGCTCATTCTTGTTCAGCATCATTCTAGTGCTAATCTTCTCACTGGAAGTCACATCATTCGTCGTTATGGACATGGTGGTACCAATACTAATCGTCAGCATTGTAGCAACCATTGTTGAAGCGTTGTCCCCCAAGGGCTTCGACAACTGGACCGTGCCCATTGCAGCAATCGTGATGGTTCTACTATTGCCATATCTAGGAGTATATCTAGGATTTACTTGGGCGTTTCCAGCGTTCAGTTTATTCTAGGTCCTGCGGTGTAGTTTGATGAATCAAGAACTGACGGTGCTCAAACTCGGCGGCTCGCTCATAACGGATAAGTCAAAACCATATACGGTTCGTGACAAAATCCTGGAGTCGGTTTCTCGCGAGATTAAGGAGTGCATGGACGAAGGCTTGATCAAGTCATTGGTCCTTGTTCAGGGCGTCGGGTCATACGGGCACCCTCTAGTTCTTGAGCACAATCTTCACAAGGGTTATCGTGGTCCTCAGCAGTTGCTTCCTCTCTCGAAGACACAGGCAAAGGTTGCAGAACTACGTGCAATTGTCGTGAAGAACCTCCAGAACGCAGGAATTCCAGTTTGTCTCTTGTGTCCATCTTCAATGATTACATCAGACAAGATGAAGATGGCTCGATACTTCTTTGAACCATTAAAGGGCTTCTTGTCGCTGGGTATGGTTCCTCTGTTGGGAGGAGACATCCTCATCGACACCGTTATGCGGTGGTCTGTGGGAAGTGGAGATCCCTTAGCCGTCCTGATTTCGCGTGAATTAGGCGCTAAGAAACTCATCTTTGCGTCCGACGTTGCAGGTATCTATGATGGTGACCCTAAGCTGAACCCGTCAGCTAAGCAGTTCGATGAGATTAATCTCAACGAGATAGAGAAGGTCATGGAGCAGATGGGAGCATCAGGAGTTGTTGATGCCAGCGGTGCTATGAAGGGCAAGATTGCCTCTATCGAACTTGCCAAGGATTTGATTGAGGGGGGTCTCGAGGTTTCATTAATCTCCATGATGGAACAGGGAACCCTCAAGGCACTACTGGGAGGTAACAAGTCGGAGTCCACACAAGTAGTAATCAGATAGCAGACGGTGGGCCCAAGCCAAAGCCTAGCTCCAGTTGATGAGAAAGACAAAAGGGGGCGTCTATCCTGAGAACACCCGCAATGAATGACAATTTACCCTACTTGGATGAAAACGTGGGCATCGAGGAAAGAGTTTCAGACCTCCTCACAAGATTGACAACCAAGGAGAAGTACATGCTCCTCGCAAGTCATGGCAGAAGGCGTATCTACACTACCAAACCGATCAAGCGTCTGCGCATCCCCTCTTTCAAGATGACTGACGGCCCACTTGGTGCCTCCTATCACTCCAGCGGCCTCAAGAAAAACACTAGATTCCCAGCCCCAATATCGCTCGCAGCTACTTGGAACAGGAAACTTGCGGGAGAAGTCGGAGCTGCGATGGGAAACGAAGTTCGGGCAATTGGCAGGCACATGATACTTGCCCCAGCAATGAACATTCACCGAACACCCCTATGTGGAAGGACCTTTGAGTACTTTAGCGAAGACCCGTACTTGACAAAGGAGATAGCGATTCCCGTAGTAAAAGGAATCCAAAGCCAGGGCATTGGGGGATGCCTCAAACACTACGCCGCCAACAACCAAGAAACCAATCGAGCAACCTGCAGTGCTGAAATAGATGAACGAACACTGCATGAGATATACCTTCGAGCATTCAGAGCAGTAGTCAAGGAAGCAGATCCTTGGGCGGTCATGGCCGCCTACAACAAGGTCAACGGCGTGTACGCGTGTGAAAACAAGCACCTGGTTCGCGACTTGCTGTTAGATCGATGGGGCTTCAAGGGCATTGTTATGACAGACTGGTTCTCAACAAGAAAAGATCAGACTACTGAGGGATGTATCAATGCGGGACTCTCTCTGGAGATGCCATGGCCAGTCAAGTACAAGGTCAAGTTGTTGAAGAAGGCCTACGCCGATGGTATTCTCACCGACAAAGCGCTGAATGACCTAGCTGGAAGGAACTTACGCGTAATGATGCTAACAGGAGCAATCGGGGACGCGAAGGCACAACTCCGAGGATCTCGGAACACCACTCAACATCAAGACCTTGCTCGTCGAGCCGCTGAAGAAGGAATCATACTTCTGAAGAACAAAGGAGGCCTCCTACCGCTCGACATAGAAGCAATAGACAAGATAGCGCTTCTTGGACCCAACTTGAAGAAGAAATTTGGCGGTTTCCTAAAAGGAGGTTCGTCAGGTGTAAGGCCTCCATTCGAGATAACACCACTTGCAGGAATGAAAGAAAAATGCAAAGGTAAAATCAAGATTGTTACCGATGCTTCGCAAGCTGACCTTGCCATAGTCTTCGCAGGTTTGGATAACGGCAAGGGCGGGGACTCAGAATTCCAAGACCGAACTTCACTAGATTTACCCTCCGACCAGATTGCACTGATCAATCGAACGGCATCCACTAATCCGAACACGATTGTTGTTATGATAGCAGGGAGTCACATAGCG
>DAOWNS010000156.1 GCA_030642465.1 Candidatus Thorarchaeota archaeon
AACTCCTTTATGGGATTGCATGCTAGGAGTGGTCAACCAGAAGGATGTGATTCTGTGAAGGCTGACGTTTCCAAAGCAATGGCAATCAAGCTGTCCTCCAACCTTCCGCCTGACCCAGTCTTTGACCCTCAGTACCGAAGGATATACAACAGCTGCTAAGAACTTGTACAATCTTGGGCATTTTGTAGGTGGTTATAACATACTGCTCAGAATTGAGTAGTGTGGACGTTCCATGCTGATTGCTAGAGCCTCCATGTAATTTGGTCGCCGCCAGTTGGACGGAGACAGAAAACGCCTGTGGAGAGGACGTGAGACTTATCGCAGATCCAGTAGGATATGCAGAGCAGACCTCAATGAATCAGGAACCGAACATCAGTCAAGGATATTGATGTCCAAGACTGTACAAGTTTCGGGCAACGGCTCCGAATCGAGGTCTAGATTTGACCGAAGGGAAATAGTTGTGACTCTGAGGAATGCACTCCGTTATATCCTTGAGAGTCTGCACGAAACGCTAGTCCCGGAGTTCCTGAACGAACTGATAACTCACGGAAGGATCCATGGATACCGCTACCGCCCTCCAGGTACAATCAAGACAAAGCCGGTTGACGAGTACAAGGGGCGCACCACGACATCGTCGATACAGAATCATCAGACAAAACCAGTTTGTATCCAAGGAACAACTATTGATTCAGGATACTGCCTGAATCTCAAACACGCAATGCACTTGTTAAGAAGACAAAGCGCGCCTAGAGCTTCTAGATGCTAACTGAAAGCGTTTTATGCCAGAATCCCGTGAGTTTAGTTGTTATTGGTGGTGTAGATATTGATTGATGTTTCTAGGGCGATGAGAGTGAAACTATCTTCCAAACTCCCTCCCGATCCCATGTTTGAACATGGAATTAGGAGAGCTCCTGATAGAGGTCTTAACCTATCCGAGTCTGAAACAGTAACTGCGCTCAAGAATGCTCTGAGGTACATCCCTAAGAGTCTGCACGAAACGTTAGCCCCGGAGTTTTTGAATGAACTGATAACTCGCGGAAGAATCTATGGATACCGCTACCGACCTCCAGGCACAATCAAAGCGAAGCCGGTTGACGAATACAAAGGCATCCTTGAAACAAGAGCACTGCAGCTTATGATTGATAACAACCTAGATTTCGATGTAGCCCTCTACCCGTACGAACTCGTGACTTACGGCGAGAATGGGCAAGTCTGCCAGAACTGGATGCAGTACAGGTTGGTCAAGAAATACTTGGAAACGATGACTGAGGAACAAACATTGGTTGTCAGCTCCGGGCATCCTGTAGGACTCTTTCCATCACATAGGAATGCGCCACGCGTGATATCGACCAATGCTCTCATGGTTGGCATGTTTGACACTCCTCAGGGTTTTCATCGCGCAGCAGCGATGGGGAATACGAATTACGGCCAGATGACGGCCGGGGGTTGGATGTACATCGGCCCCCAGGGGATAGTTCATGGAACCTTCATCACACTGTTGAATGCGGGTCGGTTGAACCTGGGCCTGACTGACGACGAGGACCTACGCGGCAAGGTTTACCTGACGTCAGGTCTTGGTGGTATGAGTGGAGCTCAAGGGAAAGCAGTTGAGATTGCCGGAGGGATCGGGATACTAGCTGAGGTTGATAAGAGCCGCATAATTACCCGAAGCGAACAGGGGTGGCTCAGCAAACACTCTGACAACCTGCCTGAGATCTTTGAATGGGTCGAAGAGTACCGCGTGAAGAAAGAGCCGGTTTCAATTGGCTACCACGGCAACATCGTTGATCTTTGGCAATACGTTGTGAACAATGACATCCCCATTGAGCTAGCATCAGATCAGACCTCTTGTCACGATGTTTATGGTGGTGGATACACACCTCAAGGAGTCACGTTCAAGGAAGGCAGACAGCTTCTCAAGAGTGATCGAAAACGATTCAATGAGCTGGTAAATACATCCCTCCGTAAGCAGTTCGAACTCATCCGAACCATGGTCGAGCGCGGCACGTACTTCTGGGATTATGGGAACAGCTTCATGAAAGCGGTTTTCGATGCAGGCGTAAAAGCCATTGCAAAGAATGGCGAAAATACGAATGACGGATTCATTTTCCCATCATACGTGGAGGACATCATGGGCCCAATTTGCTTCGATTGCGGCTACGGTCCATTTCGCTGGGTCTGTTTGAGCGGGTTGCATGAGGACCTGATTGCGACCGACAAAGCAGCAATGTCGTGCATAGACTCCACACTTAGTGGGCAGGACCGTGACAACTACATTTGGATTCGAGATGCCGAAAAGAACGCTCTCGTAGTTGGTTCCCAAGCTAGAATTCTGTACGCAGATGCAAAGGGACGCATCAAAATAGCGCTCGAGTTCAACAAGATGGTAAAGGATGGCAAAGTGGGGCCAATAATGCTAGGTCGTGATCATCACGATACTGGAGGCACCGATTCACCATTCAGAGAAACAGCCAATATCATGGATGGAAGTAATGTTACTAGCGATATGGCTCATCAGTGTTGGGCTGGAAATGCGGCGCGCGGGATGACGCTGTGTGTCCTATCAAATGGCGGTGGGGTTGGCGTCGGAAAGGCAATCAATGGTGGTTTTGGCTTGGTTCTCGACGGTAGTGAACGTGTGGACAATATAATCAGGCTTGGGATCGACTGGGACGTAATGGGTGGAGTGGCACGTCGTGCTTGGGCAAGAAACGAGGGCGCAGTTGAAACAGTGATTGAGTGGAATAGGGCTTCGAGAGGCAAAGGGCAAATCACTCTACCATTCATACCTGAAGATGGGCTAATAGAAGGACTTGTTAGAGCGGCGCTTGAAGATAAGAAGGGATGAATTCCATGGTTGTTGAGGTTGATGGCGAGAGCCTAACAATTGAAGATGTGATTCGAGTAGCACGTCAAAACGAACAGGCTGAGCTAGCCGCGTCTGCAAGGAAGAAGATACACAAGAGTCGCAATGTTGTGGAATCCGCGATAAGCGCTGGTAGGACGGTATACGGCGTAAACACTGGCTTCGGAAGTCTTGCCAACGTTTCGATAAGCGCAAAAGATGTGGCTAAGCTCCAAGTTAACATCATCAGAAGTCACAGTGCAGGAGTGGGACCTCCATTCTCCAAGGAGGTTGTGAGGGCGATTATGCTCTTACGTGCAAACGCTCTTGCCAAAGGATATTCTGGCGTTCGGATAGAGATCATAGAGACCCTACTTCAGATGCTCAACCGCGGAGTGATTCCAGTCATTCCTCAGCAAGGTTCTGTCGGCGCAAGTGGCGATCTTGCCCCTCTTGCCCACATGGTGTTGGTCATGATGGGCGAAGGTATGGCCTACTATGGTGATGACAAGGGCGATGGGAAAACAGCATTGATGGTAGCTGGCATCGACCCCATTACACTTCAAGCAAAGGAAGGTGTCGCTCTAATCAATGGCACTCAACCAATGACCGCAGTTGGTCTTCTTGCTGTTCATGATGCGATGACGCTTGTCCATGATGCATCCGTTGCTGCTGCCATGAGTCTAGAAGCTCTCAAGGGAACCCGTGTGGCCTTTGATGAGCGAATTCACGCGTTACGCGCGCATGAGGGCCAACATGATGTTGCGAAGGCATTGAGGGCGATTCTAGCGGATAGCGAGATCAATCAATCCCACGCAAACTGCGGCAAGGTTCAGGATGCATATTCGCTCAGGTGTATCCCTCAGATCCTAGGAGCATCACTAGACACCATCAGGTATGTTCGGAGCGTTCTGGAAACAGAGATTAATTCCGCGACTGACAATCCATTGGTCTTCCCAGAGAGTGGCGATATCCTCTCAGGAGGCAATTTTCATGGGCAGCCAATAGCGCTGGCTATGGACTTTCTTACAATAGCCCTCTCCGAGATTGGCAACGTATCAGAGAGGAGAATCAATAGGTTAGTGGATCCGGCTCTCAGCGACCTACCCCCCTTCTTGACAACGGAGAGTGGACTTGACTCCGGGATGATGATAGCTCAATACACAGCGGCGGCGCTTGCTTCTGAGAACAAGAGCCTATCTCATCCAGCGAGTGTTGATTCGATACCGACAAGCGCTGGGCAGGAAGACCACGTTAGTATGGGCACGATTGCAGCACGGAAAGCAATGATGGTCCTTGAAAATGTGAAAAATATCATCGCAATCGAATACATGTGTGCAGCACAGGGGCTTGATCTCCTGTCGCCGCTGAAGCCATCAGATTCTCTTGCTAGGGCACACGCAGCTATCAGAGAAAGAGTGCCTGTTCTTGAGGATGATAGAGAGCTTAGTCCTGACATCATGCAGATTCGTGAACTCATGGACTCGGGGGACATCGTGTCTGCCGTCGAGGCGGTCGCAAATAGTCTTTTTGATGATTAGATTCTCCAGTATCTTGATAGAACTCAGTATGAGAAACACTCCAAAGAGAAGATGGATTCTCTTCCAAGTGTTTTCTGAAATTACTCCGACCTCCTGTTTCTACATCTTTGGAAGAAACAGGCCAACTTCCTGCTGATACCTGATGTATTCTTCTCCAAACTGTTCAATCAGCACTTTTCCTCAGCTTTGGCTGTTGGGTATATCCCAAACGCAATGCAGAGAGATGGAATGAGTATCCATCCAATGTGAAGAACACCCGCAAGGCCAACCGTAATGAGGAAGTACAACACATACAGGGGATGCCTAACTACTCCGAAGGGGCCGATTAGAATCGCCCCTACTTCAATGCATGAATCACCCTTGCCCTGATTTATTTCAGCCATCGAGCCTACAAGTCATATGGACCATGGGAATAGAATAGAAGATGGCGATGGGTTTATGATGGCTGGAG
>DAOWNS010000064.1 GCA_030642465.1 Candidatus Thorarchaeota archaeon
AATAATCTTCTCATTGTTCGTCAAGAGTAATCTAAAAAACAAGAACGCAGTTAGATAGAAAGTTTCCAAATGTAACAAAGCGACGCTCTGGCGCGCGTAGCTTGATATTTGCCAACTGATATAAGTCAGTTTTACATCCTAGAGTATCGTTCTTAGTTGTAGGTTTTTAACCTACTTGGAGGAAATTTGCGTGACAGAAGAACGAACAAGAGAAAGAGCCCCGAAGGGATACGGAGGAGCCAGCATCTCCTTTATTGCAGTCTACGGTGCGATTAACGGCGCACTTGCCCTGGTCCCGATATTCCCATATTTCGGAGGCGGAGGTTTTGTGCCTCTATCAGTTGTGTTCACTGCTATCGGTCCACTCGTACTTGGCCCGATTGGCGGGATAATAGCCGCAATCATCGGAGGGATAATTGGCATGTTCGTAAGTCCTGCTATGTTCCCATTGGGTCTTTTGGATGTGGTTCTCACAGGAATATTGCCGGCGGTTTTTACCGCCTTGTTTGTCAATACAGACAAGACTATTGGTTGGATATTATCGATTGCCGCCCTGATTATCACAGGAGTAGCGTTCTATATCTTTCCATATGTATGGCCTGCAATACCTGGAGAAACTGCCGACGTCGTATATTTCGCGACAACATTGGTTTACTGGGTTCCGTGGCTAATCATAATGGTTACGCCAATAGGTAGGAAATGGATCCCAGAATGGTGTCGAGGAGATGACCCCAAGAAGCAATATTTCGGTGTCTTCCTTGTTATTTTGATGGGCTTCATGGGATTCTACTTCTGGTGGGCAGCGCCATATTGGTACATCTTCACATATCCGATTGCACTTGCGACCCTAACAAACATAGGTTACACATGGTGGTGGCCAGTGTTAGCCATCGTTACTGCCATCATTGCAATACCAGTCATAGAGGCACTCAAGAGAAGTGGTTTGCCTCGCATTCCTGATGCCATTTGGTAATACGAAATAATGAGCACTGGCCTTTTCCGGCCAGTGCCGTATCTTTTTCTATTCCCTTGAAAGCTGAAGTCAGAGGTCAGATTCATGCCAGTGATTGCCGTATGTTGCATGCAAGTCAAACTGGTTGACTAGTTGCCTTTGACAAGCATGTGAGTAGCCTTTTCTCTCATTTAAGTCCGGATTTTGCTTGAAAGTTCCGTTTTGGAAAGGAAGAGATATATCTCATAGTACAAACATGCGCTCTTCAGTTGGAGTTCAAAAAAAATGATTGAAAACCCAACAGTAAAAGTAGACAACGTCACTTTTACCTATGAGCGTGGCCCTCTTGCTTTGCAGGAAGTTAGCTTTGAAGTCAAGAAAGGCGAGATACTAGGAATTCTCGGAGCAAATGGCGCAGGAAAGACAACATTGTGCTTTCATTTAAATGGGATAATACCCACAGTCTACACTGGAATCGAGAAAGGTTCAATCAGTTTGTGTGGTCTCGATCCGTGGGAAGCACCCATTATTCAGCTAGCTAGTAAAACATCAATGGTTCTCCAAGATCCAGAGTCTCAGTTCACAACTACAAATGTGGCCTCAGAGCTATTCTTTGGTCCGGCAAATCTTGCAGTCGACCGGGATGAAATACTTCGGCGTGCAGCTTGGGCGGCCAAAGTCTGTGGTATTGATGGTCTTGAAGAAAGAAAGCCTAAGGAGTTGAGCGGCGGCCAAAAGCAGCGAGTTGCACTAGCTGCGGGACTGACGATGCTCCCAGAAGTCTTAATCCTAGATGAGCCAACGAGCCAGCTGGACCCAATTGGCACAACTGAAGTCTTTGATGTCATAATGCAGTTGGCAAACACAGAAAGCATGACAATTATCATCACCAGTCATAAGACAGACGAGATTGCCAGGTTGGCCTCAAAGGTACTGGTTCTAAGTGAAGGCCGTATCAAGGGCATAGGTACTCCAAAAGAAATCTTTTCACAGACTGAGCTGCTAGAAAGTGTCGGTGTAAACCCGCCTGCGGTTACCATGTTCTCTGCCAAGATGGCAAAGAAGTTTCCAGGGTTCCAAGAGAGATATGACCGAATTGGAGGCATACCATTAACGATTAACGAATCCTACTCGCTTCTCAAAGATTTGTTGGACGAAGGATTCCTCCAACTGGAATGGAAAGAACCGCCTGCAACACCACCGGTGTCAGACAAAATTGTGCTTGAAGCTGAAAATGTCACATTCGTATATCCAGCAAGAATACCTGTCACTGCCCTTAGGGATGTTAATCTCACAATCCACCAAGGTGAAATCGTAGCGATTGTTGGCCAGAATGGAAGCGGCAAAACAACCCTTGTAAAGCATTTTCTGGGACTTCTAGAAGCCACCCAAGGAGTGACAAAGGTTGAGGGTGAGGATGTATCAGAACTAACCACGGGCAGCATTGCGAAGAGTATTTCATTGATACTACAAAATCCTGACTACCAGCTCTTTTGCATTAGTGTTCAAAAGGAGATTGAGTTCGGTCTAAAGAATTTGGGCCTCCCCGAGGACGAGATAGCCCGACGAGTGGAACAGAGTTTGAAAGAAGTGGATCTGGAGGTCTTGCGAGATATATTTCCGTTCAGACTAAGCTTTGGCGACCGCAGGAAGGTAGCAGCTGCTGCTGGAATTGCCATGGACCCCGAGGTCTTAATTCTGGATGAACCAACAACTGCACAGGATTACCGAGGGCGTCATGTGTTGTGTCAAATTGCCACAAGAATGCAGAAGAAGGGAAAAACAATCGTGATGATTTCACACGACATGGACCTTGTTGCTCAATATGCAGATAGGCTCATCGTTATGGCTGAAGGGAGGATTCTTGCTGATGGTCCAAAGCGTGAGGTCTTTGGTATGCATGAGGTCATGGAGAAGGCATTCTTGAAACCACCGCAAATCACACAACTCTCTCAAAAGCTTGAAAGCTACGGCATCAAGAAAAACTTGGTAACTGTTGATGAAATGGTTGCCTGTTTCAAGGGAGGAGGTGCCTAGGCATGGCGTTCGAGTACGTTAAGAAAGACACACCTCTGGATAGAATGAGTCCTCTTGTAAAGCTGCTTCTCATGTGTATGGCACTCATCCTAGTTGTCCAATGCACAAAGATTGAGTATATCAGTATACTCTTGATTTGGATTCTCTTTGCTTCCTTATGGTGGCTTGTGGGAAAAGTCGAGCTAAGCAGTCTAGGATTCATATTGAAGCTATTGAGCATGCTTTTCGTCTTTCTATTCGTGGTGCAAGGACTCACTTACAGATTTGGTGATACCACAGTCATCCTACAGCTGTTTAATTGGCCCCTTTTCGATGATCATGGGAATGTGATGGTTAATTACGGCGAGGTAACAGTCGGCGGAATGATGTATGGTCTGCTTGTTATGCTCCGAGTCATTGCTGTAGTCACTGTCGTACCCATCTTCACAATGACGTCCCCAATGATTAAAATCAATGGTGCTCTTGCAAAGATTCACATTCCACAGAAGATCATCTTCATGTTCATCACAGCCATGAGATTTGTCCCTCTGGTTCAAGAAAGCATGGATGCTATCATAGAGGCTCAAAAGACCAGGGGATTTGACATTGATTCTGCCAATATGTATCAAAAGTTCAGAAGAGCTTATGTCCCCATCATAACACCACTTCTTCTTCTGATGTTTCGCCGCGCGATGGACCTTGAGGTGGCCATCAATGCAAGAGCATTCGGAGCTAGGGAGGACCGGACTAATGTCGAGGACATCTCGTTCAAGGTGAGAGACTATCTGGGCATAATCATTATCGTCGGAGTCTTCAGCTTAATGATGTATCTGATGTACTTCGAAACCACATCAATCACATGGAGATACCTCACAATCATTGTTTCCACAATACTGACCATTGCAAGCGGGTTCATTATCACAACTGGCTTAGATGTCATTTTGCAGAATCTCAATCAGTTCTTGCTAGGTCTGCCGGTTTTGAATTGGATTGGAGGATTCTTGAATCAGAATCTACTGCTTGGTTATGGCGCTATTGCTGGACTTTTGCTAATTCTCTTCATCATCTACAAGCTCATCCGCAAAGCCACGAAGAAGAAAAAGAGAGTCAAACGGTAGAGGAGTTACGCCTTGCATGTCAGGTACAATCAAGCAACTCATACAAGTAGTTGGTGAAACTAATGTTGTTTCAGCCAAGGTTGACCGAATCGCCTACTCTCGGGATCTTACACCGTATTTTGCAGTTCCGGACGCAATAGTCTTTCCAATGAATACTGAACAAGTTGTGAAGGTATTAACGCTGCTCAATGAGAAGGGAATGCCAGTTACACCTCGAGGTGGCGGTGCATCATTTCAGGGTTCATCGCTTGCGGTTAGAGGAGGAATTCTTCTTGACCTAAGTCGAATGAACAAAATCATTGAGATTAGTAACGAAGACATGATTGCCATTGTTCAGCCCGGAGTTAGATACGAAACATTCGAACATGAATTGCAAAAAAAAGGATTGACCTTTCCTCATGACGTTGGAAGCCATGATGCGGCAACCATCGGTGGAATCCTCGCCTCGGACTCAAACGGCCACCATGCTTACAGGCATGGCCGAGTTGGGGCATGGATTCAAGGTATGGAAGTAGTCTTAGTTGATGGAACAATTCTAAGATTGGGAACAAGAGCACCTCGCTACAACATGGGATACAATTTGGCTGCACTCTTTGCTGGGTCTGAAGGTACCTTGGGAATAATCACCGAAGCAACGTTGAAACTTGCACCTAGAATGCCAGTCGAGGCAACTGTCGGCGCCTTCTTCAAGAATCTAGATGGTTTGATAAACGCGAGTTTAGCAATCTCCATGTCAGGGATTGATGCAGGAACACTTGAGGCAACAGATGGCTACACAGTAAAAACAATCAGTGATGTCATGAATCTTGGATTCCCAACTTGTGAGGGCAATTTCGTTGGAGATGTCCAAGGCTTCGACGAAGAAAATCTTCAGCGCAAGCTGATGGTAATGGAGAGAATCCTCGAAGAACATGGCGGCGAGGATATCACCATAGCACGGGATGAAGAAACAATCAACAAGCTCTGGGCTCCAAGATTGGAGATAGACACTGCTATTGTGAAGGTGCATCCTGGATACAGAGAATTTGGTTTTGCCGCGGCCGACCCTTGTGTTCCACTCTCCAAACAAGCTGAAGCGATAAGGGAAATTGGCCGGATAATCCGGTCTCATGACATCATCGCTGCTGTCTTCTGCCATACTGGAATTGGGATCATTCATCCTGCAGTCCTGATTGATCCAAGGAATAAGGAACACTGGGTTGCGATGAAGAAGGCTGAGCAAGAAATTTTGGAATATGTTGTAGGTATAGGCGGCGTGGTTACAGCTGAGCACGGATTTGGATACGTCAAGAATCAGTACGTTCGGCAAGCTGTTGGCTCAATCAAACTTGAACTTGACAAGAAAATCAAGAAACTGTTAGACCCTAAAGGAATTCTTAATCCGGGCAAGATGGGCTTAGACACTGAGGAACGCGATTCGGATGTTGGATTTATCTACAAAGAATACGTGACTGACCAGGAGATGACGGAGTAGAGCGCTATGGCACTAGAGAAACATCGACACATCATTATGGAATGTGTCAGTTGCGGGCTATGTCAATCCAATTGTCCCATCTATAAGCAGACAAACTTGGAATCAAATAGTGCGAAAGGGAAAATGACAATTTTGTTTGCTTTGTTAGAAGGATGGCTGAACTGGGATGAGGTTGCTGAGAGGATGTATGAATGCACAACCTGTAAGAATTGCCAAGCAACCTGCCTATCGGGTCTTGACATCCCAGCAGTTGTCGAAGCTGCGCGCGCTGAGCTCGTGAAAAGGGGCTTGGGCAATAAAATTTCTGCTCAATTAGTCGAGAATATGCAGAAGACACACAATCCCTTTGGTGAGGACCCAAAGGCCAGAAACAGGTTGAAGGAACTTGCGGAGGCATAATTATGCTAGTGTATTTCGCGGGATGTATGGCAACCTATCGTCTTCCAAATATTGCTGAATCAACAATCAAGATTCTCAAACATGCAAACGTCGACTTCAAGATTCTTGGAGAAGATGAATGGTGCTGCGGTAGCGTTGCCCTTAGAACAGGTTATGTTGATGAAGCCAAGTACATGGCTCGGCACAATGTGGACGTACTGGAAGCAGCGGGGGCAACAAGAGTGGTCACAGCCTGCGCGGGTTGCTTCAGAACGATCTCAGTTGACTATCCAGCAATCTTAGGAGAAGACCTCCCATTTGAGGTCATCCATTTTCCAACTCTGCTCAAAGAACTCATTGAGGATGGCAAAATCGAGTTTCCCAAAGGTGAACCAATCACAGTTACTTATCATGACCCCTGCCATGTTGGTAGACATATGGGCATCTACGACGACCCGCGAGAAGCCATACGAGCAATCCCGAATGTTCAATTGAGTGAGATGCATAAAAGCGGAAAAAATGCCTCCTGTTGCGGTGCTGGGGGTGGTGTCCGCTCAACAAACCGTGAGATGGCTCGCGAAGCGGCAGTCATTCGAATACATGAGGCTGAGGAAACCGAGGCGACAGTATTGACCACAGCTTGTCCATTCTGCACGTTTAATCTTAGAGAAGGAGTAGAACGGACCGGCAGTAATCTTAGAATGCTCGATTTCCCCGAGTTTGTGGCTGACCTCTTGGAACTATAATTAAAGTGGATGAATAGAATTGGGTAAAATAACACAGAAGATGGAGAAACTGTCCCCTGGTAGGATTGGCCTATTGCTTCACATCGGTGAACATCACAAACTAGTGAATCTAGGCATTGGAGAACCGAACTTCAACACACCGAAGCATGTCATAGAAGCAGCGATAAGATCTCTACAGTCAGGAAACACCCATTATTCGCCAGATGCGGGGACACTAGAACTGAGAGAGGCGATTGTTGAAAAAACAGAGCGCGACAACGGATTCACGGTAGATCCCGAAAGCGAAGTCATCGTCACAGCAGGTACTAGCCCGGGAGTGTTTGGCGCAATCCTTGCTACAATAGGCAAAGGCGATGAAGTAATCATTCCCAGCCCTTCATATTTCGCATATGAGTCGATTGTACAAATTGCAGGAGGCAAACCCGTTTTCGTCACCGCTACTGAAAAGAACCAGTTTGTGCCTGAGCTGGAAAAGATTGCAGAAGCAATCACGCCAAAGACTAAGATGATTATAGTATGCTCGCCGACCAATCCCACCGGAGCAGTTTGGGACAGAAACATAGTTACCGGCGTGGCGGACCTTGCCACTGATCATGACTTTCTTATACTGTCAGATGAACTGTATGAGCAGCTGGTGTATGATGGATTAAGGGTCCATAGCCCAGCAGCGATTAGCGGCATGTTTGAGCGCACTATCACAATCAATGGTCTTTCGAAGAGTCATGCAATGACAGGCTTCAGGCTTGGCTGGCTCATAGCACCGAATGAAATTATCGCTGGTTTTAGCAAGATTCATCAGCACAGCTCAATCTGCGCTCCCACAACTTCGCAAGCAGCGGCACTTGCTGCTCTCACTGGGCCTGATGAACCGGTCAAGACAATGCTGGTTGAATACGACAGACGAAGAAAGCTTCTTGCAAACGGAATTAACGGAAAAATCCCGCTTCTTAGCACAACAAGTCCCAAAGGCACCTTTTTCATGTTTGTCAACGCAAGGGAATTGCTAGTGAAACATCATGATGATATGATGAAATTTCTGAAAACCAAAGGAAGAGCCTTCTTGGAATCTCTTCCCAAGCACATGTTCAATATTGGACATCTAAACAGGTCAGGTTCATTGGTCGCAATGCTCTATCTTATTTCTGCGACTAAGGTTCTGACAGTTTCAGGTGATTGGTTCGGGCCGGGAGGAGAAGGCTTTCTTCGAGTATCGTTTGCTCAAACTTATGAAAACATCGAAAAGGCTATCGACAAAATGGCTGAAGGAATAGAATATCTGCAGTAATGCATAGAAGATTGATGCAGAAGTCCTGAGCCCGTGAATATAGAGTGGTGTTGAATATGAAATTGGAACCTTTCGAGCTTGAACGGATACAATCAGAATGGGAGCACGTAATCGATGTTAATCTAACAGAGAGTGGCGTTGAACCACTTACAATATCAGACCTTATTCCTGACGAGGAAACTCAAAGAAAACTCATCAATACAAAGCTGGCATACTCGCAGACTAATGGCACGATGCCACTAAAGGAAGCGATTAGCGGCATGTATCAAGGAGCAGACGCGGACAATGTTCTGGTTACAAATGGAGGGGCCGAAGCAAACTTCCTCACCATCTGGAACATGCTTCATGAACACGATGCTAAAGAGATTGTCGTGATGCTTCCAAACTACATGCAGATACCAGGAATAATCAAGGGTCTCAATGGGATTATGAAACCGTTTCGCCTTAAAATGGATAAAGGGGAATGGATTCCGGATCTTGAAGAACTCAAATCCGTCATATCACGAAAGACCAAAGCTATAACCATCTGTAACCCGAACAATCCGAC
>DAOWNS010000232.1 GCA_030642465.1 Candidatus Thorarchaeota archaeon
AAGGAACTCAGTAAGGGGATTGAGCCAACAATAGTTCGCGAGGGAACTGGGGATATCAAAGACGCAGAGCTTGTCGTGTTGCTCGGGTGCTATCTACATGACATCGGGATGGTCACAGGTCGAACCAATCATGACAGTTTTTCGGTTGTTTTTGCACTTCCCATTCTCAACAAGATTCTAGCAAAGGTATACCCCGGAGATAAACACAAGCAGGTTCACATCAGAGGACACATAGCTCATGCCATCTATTGTCACGATACAGCTGCAACTCCCACAACAGTTGAGGCCGGAATAGTCGGAATCGCAGACGCGCTTGACATGACGAAGGGTCGTGCACGAATTCCATTCGAGGCGGGAAGTGTCAACATTCATTCCGCATCTGCAATGGCAATCGAAAAGGTTCAGATTCGTCCAGGAATAGAGAAGACAGTTCGAATTGAGGTTACAATGAATAACGCGTCGGGCATCTTCCAGATTCAAGAATTACTAGAGAAGAAAATAAGGAATGCGGCAGCTCTCATTCCTCATATAGAGCTCTATGCTGTTATGTCCGCCAAAGAGAACAAAATCATCGAAGAGCCCTTGAAAGTTCTCTAGTGTTTCTCTAGTTACAGATTGTCACTTTCGGACATAGTTCAGTGCGATTTCGTGCAAACAGTTAATATATATGAGCTAGAACGAGCACGAAGCCTTGAAGCATTTACCGGTCTGCCACACTCTGGAGATGATGCTATGAAACTTGATCCTATTGACCAGCAGATTATCGCAATGTTGCAGAACGATGGGAGACGCTCTTACTCTGAGATAGCAGAAACAGTAGGACGAACAGAAGTTACGATTCGGCGTCGCGTTCGTAGACTTGTAGATGAAGGGACTATCAAACGATTCACAATTGTTCTAGATCCGCTCAAGACTGGACACAAAATTCGCGCGATTATTCGTGTCAAGACAATGATGAAACAAGCCAGCTTGATTGCCGAGAAGGTAAAGGAATACGAAGAGGTCGATGAGGCGTATTTCTTGGATGGCGCTTGTGGTCTTATGTTGAAAGTTACAGTTGATGACCTTGGGGGCCTGCGCAAATTCCTAGAAAAACAACTGGGCAGTGTTTCAGGTGTGGGTGAAGTAGAAACCTGCATCATTCTTGAAGACATCAAGACAATCACCTAGACTGCGAGGCATGTAAAGGTGCAATACACACTGCATCTTCGAAACCGTGACTTAATCTTGTTACACAATCATGCAGAAAATTGACTGCCCCTTGAATCAGTCGCACTTCTATTCGGCATCATCGAAGAACAACTAGTAGTCGTTAGGCGCATCGAGTGCGTCAGAAATGAGTCTGACGAAGCAACAACGTCATTTTACGTCAATCCGGAAGAGGAGTATCAACTTCTGATTGATGCAGAGGCGCGAGGAGAGGAGCTGGTCGGAATCTTCCACTCGCATCCGGCTGCTCCAATGCCTTCATCATCCGATCTTGACAACATGCGACTGAATCCAGTTGTCTGGCTGATAGCCTCAAAGAGATCCGGAGCCTGGAGTAGTAAGGGGTTTGTCTTGGATGATGCAGTGGCAGTTGAAATCCCCATAGTGATCATGGCAGATGCTAGCTAGCCCAATCCCCTTATCGTACCTGAAGTCTTCCTAGGTTCGAATGATACATGTATGTTTCCAATTGAGCTTATCATCACAGCAGAGGCTATCACTTTCTCGAGCGCAGCTGCATTGCACTGAAGAATTCCTGTCCCTTTCTTTGCGTCGTAGCTGTTCAAATAGAACTTTGAGTCTGCTGTGCATATTTCACCATATAGCGAGAGCAAACTTGACCAAATGGCATTCGATAGCTGCTTCTCTGTAATTTCTGCACCATTCTTGTGCAAAATGAACCGCAGATACCGCTTCCTTGTCTTCTTCACGATTGTCCCCCTCGCTTAACAATCTCAACTCCCGGACCTACAAATTCCGAACTCAGCTTTCTCTCATTACGCTCAATAATCCACTGAGGGGTATTAAACACGGTTTCTCTCGAATCTACTCTATTCATGCCTAGCATGAAACCAATGTATGTCATGGCCATTGGAGATCGCATGTTGATTGGATGGCTCGCTCCGCTCGAGAGCACAATCTTCATACCTGCATCGAGCGCAGTCCTTGTAGATTCTCTGAAGCTCTTGAGGGCCCTTGACCTATTCAGTCCTGTGGACCGGAGAATGACAGCGAACTGAATCTCCAAGGCAGTTCCTGAATGTTCAGCCATGTGAGCCGTGCTATCCTTCAGTGTGTTGCCAATATTATTTTCTCCCAATGTAAGCAGGTCTACCCTACGGTCCCCAGCTGCCCAATTCGAGGTTTCCACACCAGCCAACGGGAATGCCACAATCACTGCATGTCTTCTTAGAAGTCCCAGTTCCTTCCTCAAGGAACCAATGCGTTTGCTCTTCAAGTCCGCCCGAGCGTATAGGACAAGCCCTTTCTTACTCACCACGACGGGTTTATCGAGTTTAGTTGAAGGTGCAATTCCAGTGATTCCAAGCTTACCAGCCATATCTTCGAAGTCATCTAGCTTTTCTAAACCAGGAATTTTCACATTCAGGTCTATTGGCATTAGAACTGCCCTCCGGAAACCTGTAGTTGGTTCCTCACCAGAGCGATTGCATCATCAAGAACACACCTAGGATACTGTCTAAGATATACTTTGACACCGATGATATCAGGACCTCGAGCAAGCGTGATCCGTTCCAAAAAGGCTTCCTGTTTATCAAGTCTGAGAAAGAGCACGCACCTTTCGCTAATGCGTTCAAGCAATGTTCTATCAATTTCGAGTCTGTCTTCTTGAGAGAATGTTTCCATTAGATAGTCGAATGCAATCTTACAGTCCTTCTTACGGTCCAGAGCCGCAGAAACAATAACAATTGGGACTTGGTTGTGGCTCTTTGTATTGCTCATCTCAATTTTCAGGTCCTGACGAATTTCTTCCGCGTAAACATTCGTTACAGCAGACCTTACTCTGTCTATTTGCTCGGTTGCATACGAGTAAGCCCGCGCTTCTATTCGGCTAACGAATGGCATGTTAGACCCCGTCAGAGGATTTCATCACTACTTGCCTACGTTACCCTTTGCGCCAAGAGATGGCCTGATTTTCTCAGCACCTTTCCCTTTCTTCCTCAAGCCTCTGCTTCTCTTGCCGGCTGAGGTGAGTCCGCGGCTTTCACGTCCTTTTTGAGTAACGTCACAAATCCAATTGATTTCTGGATCATTAATGATGACAGGATGGTTTGGATCAACCATGATTACTTCATGCCAAACCCACTTGTGGTCCGAACCGACCCAATACGAGTTGAGCACACGCAGGTTTGGAAGCTTCCGACCAGCCCGCTCTTCAGCAATCCACCGCCGTGATTTTTGGGGCGTGTATTTGACCACACCCATACTCCTAGGCTTCCTGCCCATTTTAGGCCTCACCTTCTCACGCGGTCCTCTGCCAGTCATAACTCTGACCATCACGTACCCTTGCTTTGCCTTGTAACCTAAATTGCGCGCCCTTCCAAGCCTCGTTGGTCGTTTGAGTCTTACAATTCTACCTTGTTTTCTCCAGATCATCAATCTGCTTCTGACAAT
>DAOWNS010000274.1 GCA_030642465.1 Candidatus Thorarchaeota archaeon
ATCAAGAGCACCAATCATGTTGAGCATCGTTGACTTACCACTTCCCGAGGGCCCCACGATTGCGATATACTCGCCGCTCTCAACTTCAAAGCTGAGTCCACGCAAGGCTTTGACGGGAATCTCTCCCATCATGTATGTCTTTGTTATGTCTTTTACTTCTAATACTGTTGTCAATTCTTTGCACCTTTGTTAATAGGTCACTAATAACAGAGGTCAATCAGCAGGCTTCGAGTATTTCTTGACTAGCTTCTCAATCTCGTTAGCGAAGCGGATCATCATGTCCTCCACCTCGGATATTGCCTCGTTGGAAACATCGCTAGCCATAATGCGTCGCAGCGATGCTAGTCCCAAGAGCACCCTTTGAGGAGGAGGAAGTGATTCAAGTTCGGCATCAGAGAGTCCAGATAGGAAGGGAAAAGAGTGCATTGGAAAATGTCCGAAACCTAGCTTTGCCCGGATTTCTCCACTTCCACAGACATCCTCCTCGAAGAAAGTCTTGCCTTCTTCAGTGAGTTCATACCTCTTAATTCCACCTTCAACTGGTAGCTCTGTTGTGAGCCCATCTTTCAGTAGATGTTTCAGCAACGGATACATGGATCCGGGATTCGGTTTCCAGCGACCACCGGTTTCCTTCTCGACCTCAGAGGTTAATTCGGACCCTGACATGGGTCGCTCCATGAGAAGCTGTAATACTCGATACCTGAGAAAGCCCTTAGGCACCGCGGCAGTATGCTGGAGCCAACGCCTCATCGGGTTAGCTTGCCTCATTCGCTTCCGAAACTCTTCCAGACGCTTCTTAGAGAGGTAATATTTCCCATCTTTGCGTATGACGGGATTGCCCTTACCCTGCGTTGCATCAACTCTCTTCTTTATTTCCAGCGAGAGGCCGAGTTCTTTCCATTTGAGAGCGGTCTTAGGGCTTGTCGCGCCCTTCTCAAGGAATGCCTCTGCAACTCTAGCAAATGGATGCATGATTCTACACCTGTTATGACTGACTTATGTCATCAGTGATATCACATGTGATATCAAGTGTGATATATATAAGCGTTATGAATGAATATACCTGTGCATGGCAGAAGAAAAGGAATAGAGAACGGCATCCCTACGCAGGATACCGAACTCCATTAGCTGCTTACTCCGCTCCATCAGACTCGATGACTGAGCCTTCCTCCGCAACAGGGGGACCGCTTGATTCGTACTGAGCTTTCAAGGCGTTGAAGTCCGGGTCCAAATTCACCTTGAACAGTACAAGAATTGATAGGAAGATGAAGATGGCTGAGATGGGTCCCCAGTACAAGTAACCCTGAGTTACCAAATCTGCGGTAGGATCGCCCGGAACAGGAACAATGGCAGGTAAGCTGAATATCACGCCCCAGAGAATCGCTGAGAACGCTTGCATTCCATTGAGCGGAATCGATGGAAAGCTGGTGTAGAAACCAGCACGACCTTCACCAGTGATTATCTCATCTTTGTGTGCAAAGTCCGCATATATGATATAGGGGAATAGATAGTATCCACCAATCCCCGCCCCTGCGAAAGCAATCAATGCAAAGCCACCCATTGCATCTGTAATTACGAGCGTGAAAGGCAGTGACAATGCTATCAGAAGCATTGCAAACTGTAGCGTGAACCTCTTGCCTCGGTTTTTGATCATCCACTGGTATACCATGAAGGAGATGAACACAGCGGACAACAGTTCCACAGCAAACATCAGAAATTCCGTCATTCCGAAGACAAGGTAGTCATTGATGTATGGGAAAGTAGATCTAACAGTCATAGCGATTCCAACTGATAGTAATCCCTGTGCCACCAGCCACCCAACGAAATCACGATTTCCGAGCGCATTTCTAATGTCCTTGGTAATGCTTGGTCGGGGTATGAACTTGCCCTCTCTCTTCAGGTTGGCAACTGGTGCGACGAAGCCAATCAACTGGATTGTGCTGAAGAGCAGAATTATGACGAGAATCTCGGTTGGTAACCCCCACGCCGAAGCTTCAATCGCAATGAATGCAGTCCCGAATGTACCTATCACGAAACCAAGAAAGTTTGCCACGTTTTGCCAGGAGGATACTGAGGGGCGCTCTTCTGGTTCAGTTAATTCGGGCATCCATGATTGGAACGGAGTCATCGTCATTCCGTAGCAGACCTTGAACAGACTCATTGTGACGAGAGCGTAGATGAACAGGCCCCATGAATCACCTTGTGCCAAGAACAAGTGCGGCGTGAAGATGAGGAGAAATGTTACTGCCATCAATGGAGCCCCGACCATGAAAAATGGCTTTCTGCGGCCCCATTTCTTAGAAGAGAACCTGTCACTTAGATTTCCAAAGGTAATCTCGGAAACCATGATGGAAATATAGCTCGCAGCAATAGCTATGCCAGTATGAAAAGCCGATAGATCCTGTATTGAGAAATAGAACAGCGCAGTTGACAGGTCAAGCATATCGAGCATAACGCTTGGTCCCAAACGAGCCATCCCGAAGTAGAACTTCTGTAATCGAGTTAGCACATCAGTATCCTCCAACCAACTATGTTGCTACATTACTAGAGCGTGAAGCATCTATTAAGGACTAGCCTAGTTCAAATTCCGCAAAAACGACCGAATCTACCGCATCTTAATATGTTTTCAAAACAACAATTACCTGAGGACATTGCCGCAAGGCATCTCAGGTAGGAAAGCAACAGATGAAAACGATAGCGGTCCCGAGGGAGTTCACGAAAAAGATATTGGATGTTCTGAAACGGCGATATTCCACGAAGTTCAGCAGAGTATGGCATAATGAAGTCGGATTAATGGGGCTATTCATACACGAGGAATATGTGTTTAGAACAAGCGGCTACCAAACCATTTGTGTAGTTGTGGAGCAGCCGCCAGCTGGCAACAAATGCTCAATAACTGTCGTGTCAAGTGGCGGAGGAAAAGGAATATTCAACATGAATTGGGGGTTTCATGGTGCGGCAGGGAATACGCTCATCAAAACAATCAAGCAGTTGGTGGGCAAAGGACTCTAACGCAATAGTGAGTCAGATGACATCCATAATGAGAACCACAGCAAACCAGACGACTCCTATAAGGACCTCCTCGCCGAGTTCAGCGATTTTGTTGGGGACACTGATGG
>DAOWNS010000033.1 GCA_030642465.1 Candidatus Thorarchaeota archaeon
ACCACATCCGACACGATTAGAGGTTTCTTATATCCTTCAAGGATGTCATTGAGCTTCTTTAGGGCACCCTCTGCAATAATCACATTGCTTGAGGCCATATCGTCCACTTCTCATAGGCCGGTCCGATTACCACAGTTAAGGGCTTCTATGTGGCGCCAACTGAATCAGCTTCCAACGGTCCTTGTACTTGTCTTAAGTGGCGCCATTTGTAGGCGGGGAGCTTGCAGGTGTAATACTACAGCTGATATGGTGAAAGTACACGATTCATTTAACGAGCGCCTGGAGTCCATCTCATGACCCGCTATGTCAAGGTTGCACTAATGGGGTCAGGGTATGCCGGCAAGTCCACCCTGATCAAACTTCTCACAGATAACACATCCAATTTAGATGCCAACTACAAGCCGACCTGTGGGATGGATTGCGGGACAATCACCCTCGACAAGTTTACCAAAATCTCGTTGGTTGAGATGGGTGGTCAGACGCATTTCGAATTCATGTGGGCTGATTTGCTCAGGGGGAGCAAGATGGTGGTCGTTGTCACTGAGAGCAACCCCAAGGCAGTACTGAAGACGCGCCAAATACTGCAGAAGTACAAGAAGGAGCTTGAAGGCGTTCAGGTCATCGCTATTGCAAATAAACAGGACCTTCCTGGCTCCATGAAGCCCCGCTCAGTTGAGGATTTGCTCGGAGTTCCCACCTATGGCATGGTGGCCATTGATTCAACGCAACAGCTACACGGCTACAAGCTGATAGTCAATGGATTACGCGACATGGCCCAAGTAGCAGCATAGACTCAGTTTCTCCGTTTTCGAGTGAATTTCCAAGGCGTAATGGCAATGTTCTAGGACAATGCTTTTATACACACAAAAGTGTGCCACTCATACCCAGGGCACGGGCGAGTGAGCTGTCAGCCCTCTGGCAGGGTATTCAGCGAGTCTGTCCGGGATTAGTGTGTTTTGGGTGCACTCCAAGGTCAGGTGAGATAATGGAAATCACAATCATTAGCAGACAGGATGATTCAATCCATTTCCTGGTTGAGGATATAGATGTCGCATTTGCTAACGCCATTCGCAGGATAATGCTAACAAAGCTGCCAGCTATGGCGATAGATGAAGTACTCATACTGGAAAATACCAGTGTCATGTACGATGAAATGATTGCTCAACGTCTTGGTCTCATTCCTATAGTAACGGACCTAGACTCCTACAATCTTCCACAAGACTGCGAATGTGAAGGAAAAGGCTGCAGTCTCTGCCAATGTACGCTCACACTAGAGGTAGAGCCCGAAGATGAGGACGTCATGGTATATTCCCGTAGCTTAACCTCACAAGATCCAAAGATAGTTCCTGCCTCTGGAAACATCCCAATTGTCAAACTAGGGCCCCGTCAAAGATTGATCATCGAAGCCTATGCTCGACTTGGAACAGGCGCCGAGAATGCTAAGTTCCAACCCGTCGCAACGGTTGCATACAAGAATATTCCAGTCATTAGCGTGGATAAGTCGAAATGCAATCTTTGTGAAGAATGCGTAAAAATCTGTCCAAAGAATATACTGAAAATTGACGGAAGCACTTTGTCGACTCAAAACACATTGGACTGTAGCTTGTGCGAGGCCTGTGTTGATGTCTGTGAGCCTGGTGCCATAACAATCGATTCCAAGAAGAATGCCTTTCTCTTCAAAGTAGAATCTACCGGTGCTCTAAGCCCTGAAACCATTGTTTCAAAGACAGCAGAAATTCTGAAGACTAGAATACAGGGAGCTCTTGATTATGCGAACGCTCTGAGGTGAGTCTGAGATGGTAAAAGGACCAACCGACCCAAATACACGCGCTCTAATCAATACGTTGAGGAAGACATCTACAAAACATGATGTTAGAATATGGAGAAGAGTGGCTGATCTCATAGCGCGCCCAGCTAGAAGTCGTGCTACTGTCAATATCGGTAAGATTGGTCGGCATACACGAGCTGGCGACATAGTAGTCGTACCAGGTAAGATTCTAGGCTCAGGTATCATTCCACACAAAGTCACAGTCGCTGCAATGAATGCATCAACAGCTGCTAGGTCGGCCATAGTGAATGCAGGTGGATCGCTGATTACAATCCCAGAGCTGCTCAACCAATCCCCAAAGGGGACAGGAATTGCAATTATCATATGAGGTGGTTTCAATGACGGAACAGGCAGTGAAAATCTACGATGCAGATAACATGGTGGTCGGCAGAATGGCGTCAAAGGTTGCAAAGGCTGCTTTGCTAGGTGACCGAGTGGTCATATTAAACGCCGAGAAAGCCATCATAACTGGTGCCCGACGAACAGTGATTGAAGCCTACAAGGAGAAATTCAATATCAGGACCTCCTACAGCCCAAGAAGGGGTCCTTTCCATCATCGACGCCCCGATAAGATGATACGACGGATTATACGTGGCATGCTCCCTTGGCCTACTCCCCGTGGAAAGGCGGCTTACAAACGAGTCCACGTTTACATTGGTGTGCCCGAACAGTACGCAGAAACTGAGAAAATCGTTCTCGAAGGGTCACGCTACAACAGCTTGGTCCGGAGATTTATCACGGTTGGGGACCTTAGTCATGAACTTGGCTGGAGAAATCCCGAGGTGAAATGAGATGCGCGTAGTTGTTACCACCGGCAAAAGAAAGACAAGCCTAGCAAAGGCCACAATTAAGGACGGGCGTGGAAGAATCAGAATCAATGGTCGGCCGCTAGAGATTCACCAGCCAGAGATTGCCCGGATGCGAATCACAGAACCGTTGATACTCTTTGGTAATGGATGGAAGAGGTACGACATCAAGGTAAGGGTTCGAGGCGGGGGTTTCATGAGTCAGGCTGATGCTATCAGAATGGCAATCGCCAATGGACTAATTCGCATGAGCCAGAATTTCGAGGCACGCTCAAAGATGCAAGAACATGACAGGACAATGTTGGTAGGCGATCCTCGACGTACTGAACCGAAGAAGTTTGGCGGCCCCTCAGCACGATCCAGATATCAAAAATCATACAGGTAGGGAGATATAACAATGATAATTCCTGTGCGATGTTTCACATGCGGCAAAGTAGTTGCTGATAAATATGAAGAGTTCAAGAATGCAATTCAACAGGGTGAGGACCCTGCGGCTGTGCTAGACCGGCTTGGGCTCCAGAGATACTGCTGTCGAAGAATGCTTCTATCACACATCGACATCATTGATAGCTTTATGGCTTTCGCCACATCTGATGTTGTGGAGGGTGTCTGATTATGGGCGAAACAGAAATCTCAGAGATTGATCTACTGACACCCATGGACCAGTATCTTGCAGCAGGTTGTCATATAGGAACGCAAGTGAAGACTCACGACATGGAGCCATTCGTCTATCGGCAGAGACCCATCGGCCTCTACGTGTTGGATGTTCGTAAAACCGACGAACGAATCAGAGTTGTTGGCAAATACATTGCTAGAGTCAATGCGGCCAGGATTGCTGTGGTTTCTGGTCGAGTCTACGGAAAGCGACCAGTAGAAACATTTGCCCACTACCTTGGCGCCAATGCTTTCACAGAGCGGTTCATCCCCGGCACTTTCACAAACCCGAACATTTCCGGTCCTCGAACATATGTCGAGCCAGAGTTGGTGATTCTAACAGACCCTCGCACCGACCAACAAGCTCTATCAGAAGCAGCTAGAATTGGTGTGCCTGTTATTGCACTCTGTGATACTGACAATGTGACAACTAACGTGGATTTGGTGGTACCCACAAATAACCGGGGTCGCAAGTCACTGGCGCTTATCTACTACTTAATGACTCGTCAAGTACTCCGCGAGAAGGGTGACATACCTGAAGATGTCGAAACCGCCTTCACACCCGCAGACTTCGAGCCCCAGATTCAGCGATACTAGTGTGTCATCTATTCCACGATAACAACGACGCCGCTACCGGCGTCTACCACTAGTTTCTGTCCAGTCTTGATTTTACTGATATCAATGTGATCAATTGTTGGTATTTCAGAGATGATGCTCCCAACAGCAACCACCGGGTCGATTTCCTCGTTTATTATTGCTAGGGGCGCCAGGCCCGCTTTCTTCAAGGCGAAGAGCACATAGGAGCCAACAGTCGAACCCTTGCCAGACGGAAACACAAGTATTTTTCCTGCAACTGATTTACCCTCAAGTTCATGTCCCTTCTCGACGATGATTCCGGTACTAGACTCGCATCCACCGTAGAAACTGATGTCTTCTGACGTCACCAGGGCTTCGCCCTCAACTCTGCCTTTGTAGATCTTTCTACCTTCGAACTTGCTCATGCAATCGCCTCCTTCATGCATTCCTCAATTGTTCTTATTCTTGTCTTGAAGCTATTCTTTCCGCGCGCATAGAAGCAAGCCTTGGCAGAGTCCGTCAAAAGGCCCTTGAATCGGCCCTTTAGCGGTGCTACTGCACAACAAGCGTCACTGACTAGAAACGCACCAGCCTTCTCTATGGTGTCGTAATATCCCATCCTAATCGCAATATCCTTGGTGGGTTTTGCAGTCGTAATCCAGACAGTCTTCTCCTTGGCCACCTTCTTGCCCTTGAGCATTTCCGCAATCCAGGCTATCTCCTTTATGCTAGCATGGGGACAGCCTACACTGATGAAGTCGATCTCAGCATCTGTATCGTCAAGCTCGTTTCGAGCTGCATCCAACTCATCCTGAATAACAACTTCAGTCTTGTCAGGTACTAGTGTCCTGTTTGGCGTCAAACCCTCCATATGAAAGAGTGCAACTCCTCCGTAGGTTGCAATCGATGCACAAAACGACTTCAGCTGCTCAGTTGTAGCATTTGCCACCCCTGTGATGTAGGGTACCGCTTTCTTTGTGCGTGCTCCAATTACTTGCCCGAGAAGACCAAAATCATCAGTATTCTCAATTTTTGCCTCGACATCGTATCTAACCTGCGCCACACGGTTCTCTTGTAGGTGGAACCCATACTCTGCAGTTCTCCCAGTGAGTGCAGAAGCGAGTGCACTTGGCCCACCTTCTCTATTGGTCAGTGCACCAATAACCGAATTGGCAAAGCATACCGCTGAAGACTCAGCCCACGCGATATGTTCCCCATAATGCGGCAGATTACCGACTAGATACGGCGTACACGTGCATGTAGCAATCACACCCATCTTCAAGAATGCATCCACTACTCTCTCCTGATTCTTAGCAAAGCTCTCACTAATACCGTGCTTCTTCCATTCCGTCAGGTCCATTCCCGCTGGATTCAAAGTGGTGAGGACTCTAGTCTGACCATCTTCTGCCATATCGGAGAGATATTCAAGACCTGCTTCTCCAAGATTATGATACGAAACCCCCGCGATTTGAACACTTGAAACTGAAATGAGCTTCTTGGCTCCGAATATTTCTCCAAGTGCTGTTATAATCTCCATGGCCTTTCTGGCGGCTTTTCCGTGCTTTCCATCCAGCATATCTCTATCGTCTTTGGTGAGTTCCAGCCCCAATTTCAATCGCTCCTGAATTTGCTTGGGTCCATCTTTGGAAATTCCGCCCGGTCAAAGCTCTTTCCTCTCGCAACCAATGGCTTTGTCGCGTCGAAGCCAATCTTTGTGGTCAACTTGGTGCCTGGTTCAGCACTCGGGTCGAGAGAGCTACCAGGTTCCCGGTCCTTGATGAGCATATCTTCATCGCCTTGGAATCGTGTCGCCAATGCCCACTCTCTGTCCTGCTCGTTGTAGATGTCTATGTCATCATCATAAACCCAGACATGCTTCGCGCTCCGATGTCCTCCAAATGCCCCCTCGAGAGCTTTGATACCATCATCCTCATTCTTTTTCCTGATTTTAATGGCTATGTGAAGCCAACTTGCTCCTCCGGGCGTGATGTTAACATCAAGTACATCAACTCCCTTCTCAGCCACCTTGCGAAAGACAGTAGGTTCCCTGGGCATCCCCATCAAGACCTTATGCTCGGATCGTCCTGGTAGAAGTCCCTGCCAAATTGCAGTTTTTCTATGAGTAATCTTCTTGACTTCAAAGATAGGTTCCTGACGAATCACGTCTACTGTTTCTGTCAGGTCAATGAATGGGCCTTCATCAGCTTTCTCTTCCAAGAACACTCTCCCTTCCAGCACAAATTCTGAATCTGCGGGTATCATCAGGTCAACGGTTTTTGCTTTGGTCACCTTGATCGGTCTGAGTGCGTTGGCTATCTCAAGTTCGTTTACACCCGTTTCCACAGAAGTCGCGGCAGCTATCAAAATCTCCGGCGTATTGCCTATACAGTATGCAACGTCCACTTCGCCATTCCGTTCCAAGAACTTGTGAAAGTCACGTCCTCTAACAACTCTAGTGACCATTCGATCCTTGCCAATCTGCATGGCTCGATGGAAGTCAAGGTTCTGCCCAAACTCAGGGTCGCTAGCAACAACAACCCCCGATGATATGTAGGGTCCCCCATCCACCTCATTATGAATCAGTATCGGGATATCATCCAAGTTCACACTATCTCTAATGACCTCTTGGCAGGCTGCATCTTTTGTTGCTTCAGGAGGGCTCCTGTTCTCAATAGCCTTAGTAAGAGTTGGAATGATATCCTCCGTCTTGATTCCAAAATAGTCAGCAATCTGCTCCTTTGTACAGAAGAGGTTCCCTGCTACTCGAAATTTAGATTCCTTTACTTCTTCGAATATAGCAGGTGTTGGTTCCAATGCTTTGAGCACGCCCGCAATCTCAAGATTCCTTGAGATACTCTTGTCAAATCTCTCAATCTTGTTCTCCTTGCTCAGTTTCTTAATGTAGTTCTCAAGTATCATTACGTACGCCTCTTCTACAGTCCAAAGGATGTTGTCCATACCCCAGCAGCGCCTGCTTGTTCCAAGCTCTTTGCAATCCTATCTCTGGAGGCTTCGTCCGGGGCTAGCGATATCATGTTGCCTCCTCGTCCCGTCCCAGTCATCTTGGAGCCCAGCGCTCCATTCTCTCTAGCAACTTTCGTTAGGGCATTCAGTTCCTCGCACGATACAGTGAGTTCCTGCAGCAGTTCGTGGTTTTTATTCATGAGCTTACCCACTTTCGAGAAATCCAGTTGAAGCAATGCATCACGACCTGAATGAACTAGGTTCTCATACTTTCGGGCGATTTTTTCGAACCATTCAGGATTCTCATCTTTCTTGGCTCTTACATCTCCTACTACCTCTATCGTACTCGCAGTGATACCAGTGGATGCAATCACTAAATGTGCCAGTTTCTTCAGCTTGAGTTTTTCAAATGTAGGGGGCCCGCCATCGAGATTTCTGACATACCATACAAGGCCTCCAAAGGTCGAGGCTGTGTTATCAATCCCAGATGGTGTCCCGTGATAGCCCTTCTCCCCCTCGAATGCAGCCTCATTGATCTGATCATTGTTCAATTCAAGCGAGAATTCATCATCCAGAGATCGAGCTAGAGCGACACAGCTCGCTGCACTTGCTCCTATACCAGACGCGCAGACTAAGTCACCTCCCAACTCAATGTGAATTCCCGTTTCTGACAAGTCCACATTGCAGTATCGTAGGACATTGCCAATCGAAATCTTTTGTTCATCGAGCTTCTTGGCCTTGTATCCAGGCATGGCTGGCCTCTGGTCTTCAAGGGTCCATCCCGCTTGGTCTATCTTGCTAACCTTCGCAATAGTTTCGGCAGCTATGCCTGCAGCAAGTGCAGGGAATCCATATACCACAAAATGCTCACCAAAAAGGATAGTCTTGCCTTTTCCGCGTCCTTGACCCATTCTCGCTCACTCAAGTTCAGGTTTGTGAAAGGGTTGTAGTTAATCGTTGCGTTTGAGCTCCTCTTATGACATTGCCTTAGGTTGAGGAAGCCAACCCGCTGCGTAAGACTCTTGTTCGCTTCGCACAATGAACAACACATCAAATACTATCTGCGGGATAATGATGAGAATCCTCGATCTCTTTGCTGGTGCGGGCGGTTTCTCTACCGGATTCGGTTCGTCATCTGCTCACTCGCACCTAGCAGTTGACAATAATCCTTTTCCTCTTGGCACATATGCGCTCAATAATCCCCATGCTAAAATCCTTCAGTGCGATATTGGCAAACTTCACTCATTGCAGATAGAGGTGGCTCTTGGAGGCGCCCCAGACATAATCCTTGCATCACCACCCTGTGAAGAATTCAGTTTAGCAAATCCAAAGAGCATTGAACTCGCAGCTGAGCGAATCTATGGCACAGGAACTGCACGGTTGTTGTTGGATACAATCCGACTAATTGGAGACCTCTCTCCGGATGTCTTTGTGATAGAGAACGTGGCGGCGCTCCTTCGAGCAGGAGGAAGAGAAATAGCAATTCGAGAGTTTGAGCGTATCGGAATCTATGACATCCATTTCAATCTAATCCGCGCACATCAACACGGAAACCCCTCGAAACGTCTCAGACTCTTCATGAGCAATATAAAAATGAAACTTCCAAGAAGATACTCTCCCACTGTCATGGACGCGATTGGTAATCTCCCTCCACTTGGACTCGATGCTCTTCTAAATCCCTCCAATGAGGTCCCTAACCACGTTTATCGTCCCGCCACTGAACGTAATCAGAAACTAATCAATAAAGCACGGTGGGGTTTCGGTGCGAAGCAGTTCAGGGGTCCAAAAGGCAGATCCATGCCCAACTGGGTACGACTTCACCCGAATCAATCAGCATCGTCTATAATTGGCCTATCTCGCTATATTCACCCATACGAGGACCGACTGCTAACTGTGCGCGAGCACGCCCGATTGATGTCATATCCAGATAGCTTTGTCTTCACAGGGCCGATTAAGAGCCAATACAATCAAGTGGGGGAGAGTGTTCCACCTCTCATATCTAAACTGATAGCCAAGGAGGTTCAAACACATCTTGAATGATACTACAAAGAACGTGTATGTAGCACTACATAACGTACATTCAGTTAGCAAGGTTGCCGAAACCGCTCAGGTCGTCTACGGGCTCGGTTTTTCTAACTTCATTGTTTCAAAAGCTGAAGGCTCAGCCGCTCAGACAGGGGTTCCGGACGCGAATCGGTTTGCAGTCAAGATGAAGAGCAGCTTCATGGTGATGCCAGATTTACGAGATGTGCTCGAAGTCCTCGGAGTTGAAACCCCCCTGTTAGTCACATCCCCCGTTCTCACAAAAGAGAGAGTAAACTTTGACACACTTGCCAAGAGAATGAGATTAGGAGAGAGGATAGTGATAGTTCTATCTGGCAGCAACAGTTCATTCTCACGAAAAGAAATGGACATGGGTGAATGTGTGAGCCTTGAAGCCCGTGTCGACATCGGACCTGCAGGAACTGCAGCGGTAATCCTTCATAGAATCCTTAGTTCATGAAGACGGCGATGTACTATGAGAATTGTTTCGGTCTAGAAGAAATCAGTCATAGAATCATAGTAGCAGAGAAAAATATGGTGGGCCGGAGGCGATTTGAACGCCCGATCCCTTGGATCCGAACCAAGAATCAATTTGGCAAGGCACTTTTGATGGCACCCTGTTACCAAGCTAGACCACCGACCCATGTGCGAAATCAATCCTAAATATATGTCATTTAATCATTTCGTCGGATATCAGCTGGAACACAGTCAACCGTACAACATAATAAAGCGCCATATGAAAACATAGCCGAGAAATATGTCACTACCCCTTAGCGAAGTCAAAATGCTCTCTCGCAAGGACTTGACACAGAAGGATATAGAGTACTTTCGTGTCAAGTATGGCAAGAGGTTCGTGAGAGCATTACGTGCTGTTGAGGAAGGGAGAGTCAAGAAATACCACTTTCTCCCTAGCGACACCACTAAGTGGGTTGTGCAGGGCAATACTCGGGAGTACTTGGTAAGTCCTGAAGTTTTTTGTACATGTCGTTCATTCTATCAGTCAGTAGTTATTGCACGCGAAATCGACATGTGCTATCACATGCTAGCCCAGAGAATCGCAGCACTTCGCGATCAGTACATGGCTATTGAGTCAAGTGATGCAGAGCGTAGACGACTCTATGCGCAGTGGCGCAAAGTAGGCTGATTCATCAGTCGTGCATTCTTTGATTTGAGGATAACTTTAAAACTCAGACCAATTGTGGCACGCTAACTGAGCCAGAAGGTCGGAAGTGCAAATGCCACGCTTCAATAATACCTCACGGGTTATCGTGACTGTAGTAGCCCTGATAATACTTCTGTCGTCTTTTCAACTCAATGTAAGAGCTCAAGTGCAGCTCGATCCAATTGTTGTTCTTTATGATGCTAACCATCTTCAGCAGATTGATCCGTTCGATGAGGAAGGGTTGAAGCTGATGTTTGACATGGTGAATGATTCGTCACGATACATCGTAAGAATCAACGAGAATGATCCTCTGAACGCGTCGGTTCTGAATGATGTGGACATACTGATATTGTCTGATCCCGACACATTCTCTGAGTTCACGCAAGAGGAATCTTCTGCCATCGCAGAGATGATGGCTAATGGCAGTTCGCTTTTTGCACTGGGGAATCCTACAATCCCACAAAATTCGACCTATTGGAGTTCCCCGCGGTTTCAGGATTTGGGTGAGAACGTCGCCCTGAATACACTCTTTGATCAAATCAACATGAGCGGAGTGAGGTTCAGTGTGAACTACACCACATACGATCAGATTTGGGGCGATACGCTGTTCGACTATGAGCATTCCCTGCACGAGAACAGCACGTGGGTACTACAACTCGATTCCAGTACTTGGGATACGACGCATCCTATCTTCAAGGACATCAACGAGCTGTTCACAATGACTGCCACGCTTAAGCCCATTGATGCTGCAAGCGCTGTTGCTAGAGGATACGACTCCTCTTTTGCCCAGTTTAGAAGAGGCCCTAACAGTTGGGGCAATGTATCATTTCCGAATATGAGTCTGACAGAGTTTGAGGAGGCACCGCTTTCGTATTCAGCCATTAATGGTACGCTCCCCCCATGGCTTGCGGCCTTTGAGTATAGCGGAAGCAGGGTAATCGTTGTCGGGTCAACAATGATGTTCACAGGTTACACCCTTGACCTACCGGAGGCGCATTCCAAATGGGAATCGCAGTGGTTCTATCAGGGTGATAACGCAAGGCTCTTCATGAATATGCTCGATTGGCTTTCAGAGGGCTCTGCTGAGCCTCCCAGTGCAATAGTGCCTATGTTGACAGTTTCTGCTGTAATACTGCTTGTAGGTATTGCCTATTACCTCATCAAGAAGATGCGGTGAAACATCACCATTCAGGCCTCTCCACGCCACGCTTGTCCAGATTCACTTCGATGGTTTCCTTAAGATGTGAGATGTTTACACGCTTAGACGCAGATATTGGCACAATCTGAGGCTCTGTGTCTGGCACAACCTCTCTAAGCTTCATCTTCAAATAATCGAGCTCGTAGGAAATCTTGCTTTTCTTGACCTTATCGATTTTGTTCGCAGCCACAACTACACCTGAGGAA
>DAOWNS010000365.1 GCA_030642465.1 Candidatus Thorarchaeota archaeon
CAGGTCAACACTAACCTGTCACCAAGCTTCTCCTTTTGAGCGCGTATCTGGATTATCTTATCACTGAGGTCCGGGTCTGTCATTCTTAGCAGCCCTCCACCTCCACAACAACTCAAGTCCATCTCCTCGAATTCCACGCCCATTTTATTCAGCAAAGACCGTGGTTCAGTCTTCACATTACAGATTCTGTGGAGTTCACATGGGTCATGATACGAGAATTCCTCTTCCTGTTTGTACTTGGGGATGGTTTCCAGCAACCTGTCGAACAGCTGAGTATGATGTAGGACTTCAACGTCCTCCTTCAGGTTGTGGCTTGTTGATAGCTGAATCAGGCATCCGGGGCAACAAGTGATCACGCGCTTTGCCTTTGCGCTCTCCATTACTTTCTTGTTGTGTTCTCTAAGCTTGGTTGCACCGTCATCGTCGCCCATCAGGTGAAGCGGGTGGCCACAACAAAACTCCTCAGCACCCATCACAAGGTAGTCCACGTCGAGCTTCTCTAGAGTGAGGAACAACGAGCGCAAGACATCCATCTGACTGGCTCTGAAAGACATCAAACACCCGAGGAACACCATGGTGTCGGCTGTCTTTCCTTCCTCATAGACCCTATCTGCTATGCCCGGGATTTCATCTTCAAGCTCGTCAAGCCAGAACTCCGCTCTATCTTCAGGATCGAGTCCATAGATATTCATCATGTTCGCCAAGGACTTCCCGAGCGCATCTAAGTACTCGAATTCCTCAGGTGCCTCATTCACCGCTTTTCCTCGCTGCTCATGGAACACCTTGAGAAGGTCTACATCTGATGCACAGATCTCTGAGCATCTTCCGCAAAACGTGCACTGAAACAGTAGTCTTCTGAATTCCTTGGCTAGCTCTTTATCTTCCTCTATTAGGTCCATGACTTGTAGAAGGTAGGTCTTGCCTCTTGGCGAGTACTGCTCTTCTCCAATCGCGTCGAAGACTGGACAGAGTAATACGCAGGACCCGCATCTAACACAATGATCGTATGACAATATGCATGACTCCATAACTGCAACAGATTGGTGCCTGCGATTTCATAGGTCTAAATATGCTTGCCGATTCGTGCGCATACAGTCAATGGCATTGGTACGGACTCGAAATGCTCCTTTCGGCGCATATTTATGGCAAGCCCGAACGCAACTATCTGGTTGAGAACACCAATTTAGGAATCGATTGCTCATGGACCGACGCAAGCTGACTGCAATTGTCTTGATTCTGGCAGTCGTTTCTATGGCAGCTATTGCTGTCATGCAGTTGCTTCCACCTCCGATTGAGCCTGAGGAGCCTGAGTTGCCCTTCGTGATTGTTCCTGACCCTTACAATGCTTTGAACTGGTGGGACATTGCATTTGACATGGGCGAAATAGGCCACTTCCTTACGCCCTTAAGTCAGATTACTGGCACTGGCAATCGTTTCGGGCCATCTGAAGGTTATTACGCTGCAGGCGACATAATTATTGAACGGTTAGCGTCGATGTCAATCTCTGCAGAATACAGGGGTTACCATGACTCAGTAGTGGGCTATCAACCCGGATACGGCGACGATAATCGCTCAATCGTTTTCGGTGCGCATCTGGATAGCTCAGAAACCTCCCCCAGAGGTGTTGAGCAGAACGGTGCCGGGTGTGCAGTTGTCGTAGCAATCGCTTCTATCCTGTCACAGTTCCGATTGCCGATTGATGTTTACTACTGCTTCTTCCAGGGCAATATGGAGTTCATTGATGC
>DAOWNS010000312.1 GCA_030642465.1 Candidatus Thorarchaeota archaeon
AAGTCCAGAACTGCAAAAACTCCGAGATGCTGGAACTCCGAAACCATACTGACATGTTCATCTACATTCATGATTACCTCTCTGTCCTTACTTTTCTGCTTGTTCTCAAGTCCAATTCCTATCCCCAAATCGTTTGCAAATGGGGCAAGCTCAGAGATGCTCTTGATAGCACATTCCCGAGCCCTGTCTAGCATCAGGGGCACCTGGTCCGCAGGACATTTTCCTACATGAATGACCATATCCCGGGAACCCAATGCATCAGCGAGCACGATACAGTCTTTGGTGATGTCTACCGATGCGCTTCGTATCCTTTCCTTAGTGCTGGCGAGATTGACATCGTGAACAGGACCGTGGAGCACAGGAGTAAGCCCATAGCCAGACAACAGGTCTTTGAGATAATCGATTTTCCTAGTGTTAATCTCTGACGGAGAGTATGGGTGTTCAGCCTGTATTTCTACATAATCAAGGCCAATCTCATGGCATAACTTCAGGAAGTCCTCCAGAGGGATTGGGCAGCCTGAGAAGTACGAGGCACCGAATCTATTCATGTTGAGCAGCCCGTTTCAATTCTTCTGATCGTACAGCAGACAACAACCGAAGTAAGACAGTGAGATTTCCAGAGAAGGCTACTAGGAGTAGGGCAAGAAGAGGATAGCCCACAAGCGAGCAGACGAAGACGATAAAGAGCCTTACATCACGAGTTGCCCCAAAGAAGGTGCGGCTTTCAACATTGAAGAGTCCTGCCGCTTCAAGTCGTGCTCTCGAATAACTCACCATCAGGGATCCAGCAACAGCCACGACAAAAATCAGGAAGACTATGTTTCGGTTGAACGTCAGACCGACCGAGGAAACTGGAAACAATCGGATATCGTACTCTTCAACTAATAGTGGATATGTGATACCTGTCAGAATCACGATGTCCGCATACCTGTCTAGGATAGCGTCAAAGACGGCACCTGAACTCGAAGAGATTCCTCTTTCTCGGGCAAGATCCCCGTCAACTCCGTCAATTATGCTACTCAGTTCGACCAAGATGCCCCCAATAGCCATCGAAGGAATGATGACAATAGCATCAAGAATCCGGTACTCCCCTGGTACCAGAAGGTTGCCAAATGAGTAGAATGCAGCCGCCAGGCACGCGATAAGCAGAGCGAAGACTGACACACGATTTGGCGTGAACCAGGATACATCCTTGATAGAACGAGCGATGGGACGGGATATTTTGCGGTTCAGATGCTTAGAGATGGGACCCTCTACAAGCTTTTCCTCACGGCGAGCGGAATTGTCACTGTTCAAGCGTTCCCCTCCGTGTCTGCACTGCACGTTTCGCGGTCACGTTTCCCTGGCACGCTCTGAATGCTCTCTTTGAGTGTGAGGTCGAACATAATCCTGAGTTCGGGGTTTCGGAGAATCGTCTTCTCAGCGAACTTGACATCTTGGGGTGTGTCAATGTCGAGCCAAAAAGCACCATTCGAGTCCCACGCCTTCACATCCATGTCCGAGTAAATCATATAGCTCACAGCGTCGGACATTGTACAATCCCCCGTTCGGCGAACAACGGTTTCTACGACTGCTTCCAGTTTTCTTGAAACTAGAAACACTCCAGTATCAACACAGTTCCAAGTGTCAATGTCTTTGCCAATCCTGCTTATCTGCCCCAAATCGTTCACGAGGACTCTGGTCGGCTCATCCAGCTGGGGCTTCATATGGGGACTTGCGTCAACAACAAGGCCTAGATCCGCCGCAACGTGCTCCTTTCCTGCGGCTCTTGTGACAAGCTCTGGCGATACAAGGTGGTCGCTCATCATTACAACCACGCTATCTGTAGTTGTGGACCTCAGTCCACACCGGGCAGAGATGCCATTTCCCAGAAGAAATCGTGGGTTGAATGTTTCATCCACTTCCATATCAAACTCTGTTTCGGCCAACCATTGTCGGATTTTTTTCCTGCTGCCACCTGTGACGACTACTGTTTTCCTAATACCTATCTCATCAAGATTCCTCAGAGCGTATTCCAGCAGTGGCCTCCCCAGAACCGGGACGAGGGGCTTGGGTCCACCATGGGGGTTTGAACTCATTCGAGAACCAAGACCAGCCGCAAGCACCACTGCCTCTTCGACTATCGTCATGTTGGTCATCAAATTCATCTCACGTGGCCTTATGCCTAGGTACGGCTAGGTCGCCCTATTGATTGTTAGGAGAAACCTGTAGTCCCACGGCCATTCTACGGCGATTCCCAGCAATCGGACCATGCCCTTGCATGGAATACGGACGATAATCTCGGAATAACTACCACACACCCCGAAGAAGCAAATATGATTTCGCCGTGTCCTGGCACCTCATAGAAACGCCTGCCGCCGCAGTCTGGGCAGACTCTTCCTGCTCGCTTCCTCGTGATTGTGTCACTAGCTTGTCCTGTCGTCCTTGTCAGCTCGCTACTACTCCACCCGAGATTTTGCCACCTGAATTGCAAACAACTAGCAGGTAACTCTTCATATCGGGAGGAGTCTTGGCTAACTACTCGTTGCTCGATATGCAATCGACCGCTTATAA
>DAOWNS010000191.1 GCA_030642465.1 Candidatus Thorarchaeota archaeon
ATCTATGGGGCCTCCCATTGCTTTGACCCCATCAGGTGGAGATTCAGCAAGTGTAATGCTATCATATGAGCCGGGTGCGGTACTTGGCATCGCCCTTCTTTCTAAAATCTGATCATCAAGTGGTTCGTGGTCAATATCGTTGAGGACAGGAGCGCTTTCCGCTTCTTCAGCATATTCCGCCCTGGACTGCTTCTTCCTGTTGGGAGTCGGCATCCCCTCTTCAATCGGTTTAATCTTTAGAGATTCCTTCTTGGTCTTAGTCAAGGAAAACCCCAGTAGTGGAAGCGAGAACACAAGTAGTACGAGAGCGATAATGTCCAACAAAGCAAAAACCCTGAGCTATGGGGCTGACGACAACATAAAGCACTTTCTCCCATTTACTCAATACGAATTCAGATGTGCTGCAACCATCTGGTCAGTTTCCATCGAATTCTCTCAGACATGCGTCAATAAAACGGACCGTGTTATCTAATGCTGCGGAATCTATTCGATTCATGTTATCTTTTGAAGTATGAGCAACCTCTCGAACCTCGTCGCTGAATCTCCAGATAGTAGATACATCATACCCATGCTTCGCAAATTGATAGCCATCTGTCGTTGTGGCTCGACTGATTGGAAACGCCTCTTCCCCTGCTACGCGCGCAGCCCTCTGAAAAAGGGCAATGACTCTTTCAGAGGTTTCTGCAGTTCTCAATGACATCTCTTTGGTTGAGTACGCAAGTGGCGCTTCCACACCACACCCTTCGATATTGATGACTGTCGATTCAGCGAGGATCTCGTGATGCGTTTTGACGAATTCAATTGCTCCCTTCATTGCAATCTCTTCTCCATCCGTGAAGAGAAACCAGACCTCGGTTTCTGAGAGAGGCTCCTCTTTCAGCTTCTTTGCCACTTCAAGTATAACACTTACAGCAGAAGCATCATCATCAGCTCCAGGGCTCTGAGCGACGAATCTCGCGATATAATTGAGAATAGCATAGATGAAAAAGAATGGTACAACCAGCAGCATTCCTCTGCCAACCAAATTGGTGATTTCCATTGCTTGAGGAAGGACTGTAACACTGAGTACGGTCATCAATGAGATTACGAAAAGGTAGAGCATGGATACAAGGACTAGAAGAATTATGTAGCTTCTAACTCCGATTGGTATCGCCTGTGTCTTTGAGTCATGGTGGGCACAAAGTATGATCCGTTTAGTTGATTCTCCGGAAGGCTTCTCCTTCCCAATGATATTCCGCCCTGTCTTGGACGGAAGAAATCTCATTGTGATTTCCTTCCCGCTATCTACCTCCAATACAGTGAGAACTGGAAGGGCTACGGATAGAATTAGGGCGAAAAGGGGGTAAAATGTTAACATAAACAGAATTGCCAGTGTGAAAGTAATTGCCAATAGTGCCGTTCCATTCCAGAAATCAGGTCGCAGTGCAAACTCTTGTGTGCCTACTTCATCAACTCCGATGATTTCGAGCTCATTCCTTAGAAATTCCGCAGTCCGCCTATTGTTATCCGAACCAGCTGGCCTAGGTCCAATGTCTACTGATAGAACCTTTACATACTCGTAGGCAGTCATCTTTCATCTCCAAACTCCGGGTTCAAGAATATCCTAGGACTTTTATGTTGGGACATAAATCTGCCTGCTTTGCTTCTAGCACATGATTGATGGGGTTTGAAAATTGGAACTAGAATCCAATCAGGAATTCGTTTATCGTCCAAGATTGTACAAGGGACTATACGGTCTCTTCTACGCAACAGAAGGTTTCGCTACTACGGGTATCCTCATGTTCTTGCCGGTTTACATGACCAATGTTCTGTTCTGGCCAGAGCTAACAATTGGTGTCCTTTTGGCGATTGGTGCCATTCCAAGCTATTTCAAAGTAGTTTATGGGTTTGCAAGTGATTCAAAGGCAATTGGAGGACTTGGAAATAGGCGTCCTTATGTTCTGATTTCACTTCCCCTGATTGTAGGTGGGTGGTTCATCCTACCATTTGCTACGACCGCAATTCTATTCACAGCTGTCGTCTTCATAACAACCCTTGGCTTCCATATTGGAGATGTTGCTGTAGATGCATGGGCAGTAGAGATTACACCTCCCTCAGATAGAGGTTCTATGATGGGACTAGGATGGGGCGCACAGGGTCTCGCGTCAGTGATGGGCGTTCTGGTAACTCTAATTGTTGCACCAACATATGGTTATCCAACAGCTTTCATGATACTCGGGTGTATCGGAGGAATAGGAGCGCTGGTCTGGTTTATTTTCGCGAAAGAGAAACCAATTTCGGATCGATTGAGCTTCAATGATACTGTGAATGTTCTTCGCGGGGAATTGAAGCATTCCTATCTGTGGCTGGCCTTCCTTGCCTTCATTGGCGCTGGTTTCATTTTCGGCGTGGGCACCAATTTCATGACTCTCTTCTATCCAGCAGTTTTAGGGTCAGGAGTTGATGCTAGCGTCTTCATTCTAATTTGGTCGGTATTCTTCTTCATAGGAGGAATACTTGGTGGATTTGCATACGATCGGATCAATGATTATCGCAAAGGAGTGTACCTCATCGCACCTATCTACGCCATTGCCCTATTCTTGCTAGGGTTCAATTCAGCTGGAAATATGGAGCTGGCATACGCAACTACCATCTTCTTTGGAATTGCATGTGGGATGACTACAGCTGCAATTATGGGATTTGCAATGCATATCACGCCTCCAGCTATCGCAGGCACGATGTTTGCGATTTTCACATCGCTCGTAAATCTCGGGCAGAATGGTATAGGGAACATATTCCTAGGATATTCAGTTGCTCCATTTGGTTACGCATTCGTATTCACTGTGGGTGCCATTGTTGCCATCCCTGTCATCATTTTAGCGAAATTCATCAAACCACCTTGGAAGAGCGATGAATAGCTGGGCGAGGGCCTATTTTGGGTCCTAGGTGATTCATCGCCAAGGACCTTCCTCGCCACCTAATGATGTGATATCAGGTCTTCACGGAAAAATCGATGGAATGATTTTGGCAGTTGTTTGTAGTCCTCGTATTTTACGCCAATGCCATCAAGGTCTACGGAGCTGTAGGTATTCCAAAACAGGATTGGTCCTTTCGAGCTCTCACTTTCTCGAATGTGTTTTAGCATGCATGCTAAAGCTTTGCCTGAATATGTCGTATCAAGATGAATCCCCTCAGATACTCGTATCAATTGGATTGCATCAAGGCCCTCCTTTGTCACGGCTCCGTAACATGGCCCCGCAAACTCATGGTTGATATTGACTTCTTCTGCACTTACTGACAGCTGAGGGATATCGTCGCTCTGCTTTGCCAAGTGCTTGAATGTTTCATTAATCATCTTTGCAGTTTTCTTTTCATTAGTCATCCCGATGTCTGTAACACGAACACCGACTAGATTCGTTTCCATTCCTGCCAATTTCAGTCCTACTGCCAGCCCCGCATAAGTTCCCATTGAGCCGATTGGCAGAAAGATTTTCTCTGGTTCAGGCATTATGCCAGATTCCACTTGCTTGGCAAGTTGGAGGGCCGCTTCCACAAATCCTAGGTTGCCAATTTTGTTGGATCCCCCTGGACCATAGAAGGAATACACCCCTCGTTTTGAAACGAGGTGCCACAGGCCTTTCAGGACAGCTCCTGGAGCGTTCTTCGCGTAGGATATCTTGGCACCAAAATAATGGAACCGAAGGAGTTGTTTCTGTACATGTTCTGTGACCGGTTGGTCAATTAACCCGAGGACCGTTTTGATTCCAAGCCCTCGGGCGTAGATGGTAGTAGCAAGTCCGTGGTTTGAGCCTAATCCGCCAAAGGTCATGATCCATTTCTTCTTCTTCTTCAGAAGATCTGCAAGAATGAACTCAAGCTTTCGTATTTTGTTGCCGCCGTATTTTTCTCCCGAAAGGTCATCTCTCTTAATCCATAAATTGTTGTGCTTGAGTTCGCTTTCCAGGTTCTTCATTTCTTCAACTGGTGTAGGAAAATTACCCAGGTTAATCCATGGAATCCTATCTTGAAGCTCTGGATATTTCTTGAATAAGATCGGTGTATGCGTCACAGAATCTTCCTCTCATCTAGCTCCGGTGGCTAGTTGAAGCCTCTGATATACATAATGGCGTTGGCCTCTTCTTCCTCAGGTTCATTTTCACTTGGCTCTTCAATCGCACCAAGGCGGCATCATGACTGGGGTTTTACTACACACTTCTGCAAATGTGGCACCATTTCCATGCCAATCACTTACACTCAGATAGTTGTCGTGGCCTTGATAGCTGTGGTTGTGATTATTGGGGACCGGATGTGGAAGAAAATTCCCCCTGAC
>DAOWNS010000368.1 GCA_030642465.1 Candidatus Thorarchaeota archaeon
GATTCGACCGGCAAGCTGCGGCAAGTGTGGGTATGTCTTCTCAAGTCGCAAGGTGGCAAGCCGGCCTTCAAAGTGCCCCAAGTGTCGTTCTCAGTGGATATTGCTACCGGGCTATATCATCCGTTCCAAGCGTTAATCAGTCCTCAAACCGATGTACTTTCTGAATGCCAGCCCCTTCATGCTTGATGTCGGAAACCCTAGTCACTACGAAATCTGATAACCCATACTCCGCCTCCTCAACATAACCATGGAGAATGACCTTCATGCCAACTCGGGGCAGGAACTGACTTCGGTCCATTATCTTGGCAGAGAGTTTTACGCTGTATGTCTGAGTTGTAGATTCATCCTGAACAACTATTGTCGTGGAGCCATACCATCTTTGCGCACTGACTCTTGTTGTAGTACTGCGCCCAATCTCCCGTATGATTCCCCTTACAACAGTCATTTCTAACTCACCTCCCAAGGAGCGACAATTGAACCGTACCTGCCTCCACCCCCAGCCACATAGTTTACTGAGCCATCTCTATATGACTCAATCACGTGAGCAATTCGCGAGTTGAATGCCTTTAGCGATTCGACAGGAGTTTCGGTCAGGATTGTGATTTCAGGGCCGAAAGACTCTCTCATGCTCTTGTAAGCACTCATGACTGTCTTAGATTTTGTTGAGCGAACACCAAGTCCAACAGAAATTACCTCTAGCAAAGGAGGGATGTGAAGGTATGGCGGCCGATGAGGCGGCGATTGGCTTTGACTTCCGCCCAACATAAGCGCGCGGTCTCTTACACCCAGTCTCAAGCGTTTACCATCAGCTGGACAGCGCACATTCCTCTTGTGTATGTCTCGGAGCAACCGCATCTTCTCATCATTCGTCCCACAGTGGATGTAGATATTGATATCATCGAATTCTGGATGACCGGAACCAGTCCCAAGAACCAAGGTCCTTCTGCAGGATGAACAGAATGACAGGTAGTACTTGCCGAGGCGTGGGTTGAAGCCAACATTTAGGGTCGGTTTGCGGCCCTTCTTCCGTAGGATGGCAAGTTTCAGTTCTTCAAAGGTTGGTGCTTTCATCAGGAATCGAACAAACTCCCTGCCAATCTTGTCGGGAGTTGGTGAATGTGCATCACTGGATGTGATGTATGTCAGTCGCCTCAACTCTGGAATGCAATCAGCAATCTCTGTGTCCGCAGAGAGTCCGAGCTCCAGGAAGTGGATATTCGGGGTTTCATCACCGTAGCAACCCTTCAAGCTATCATGCTTCCCCTCTCTGAAGATTGACCTAAAGGGAGTGAATGCGTGTGCGGGTCCAATGAGACCACCCACGTCTCGCACCATACCAGCCAGCTCCTCTCCGCTAACATTGACCCGAGGACGCCCACCCCACTCAGCATCAAGATTAGGGGAATATGGACGCAAAACGCTTCTTAGGGTTTCAACTGACTCAAAGTCAGGAAGAATAACGACATGATGAATCGCTTCTTGATCCTCAATCTCCACCGTTAGAATGAACGCAATTGAACCGGTCGTCAGAATTCCGCTCTTCTCTTTTAGATGAGTCCTGAGATGATTTAGCCAATCGGGTTGAGTCGCATCACCAGTGCCAAGAACTGCAAGACCCTTCTCGATTGCACCCTGAGTAAGTGCGGGAATGGTCATATGTTTGCTTACGCCTATTGAGTGA
>DAOWNS010000101.1 GCA_030642465.1 Candidatus Thorarchaeota archaeon
CCGTGAAAAGCGTCGCTTGAATACGGGCTTGTGCCCGTGGATATAAACTAATCTGAAAATGCAGAATTGCCTTGTTATGGCATTGGTCGATTTGGTTGCTTTTTCCAGTAGACGCCACAAAGGGTAAAAGCCGTTTCTTGCGATAAAAAGACGCAGTCTAGTGATTTTGATTGTCCGTGCTAAGGTGAGGAGTTTTGACAGAAGAATCAAAGATGGATACCATTTTTGACCGGCCGCGGGGTCTCAGATTCATCGGCATTACGCAAATGACTTTCGGCGTTCTAGCCGCTGCTGGGGCCATAGGCATTTTTGTTGCATGGCGATTTGGAGTGCCTGAAATTGCTGAGTTGGGTTTAGTCTATGTGTTGCTCATCATCCTCGGAGCCGCCATTCCTAGCCTTGTCATCGGAAACTATGTTGATGACCTCAGACGAAATGCAGTATTCGCCCAGATCTTCTATAGCACATTTGCCGCCATAACAGCTGGCTCATTCATCTTTATCAAGGGCCTCGGGTACTTCTGGACTATTCCGCTGTTCGATACGGAAATAGTTCTAGCAATCGGGAACGTGGCACTTCTCATCGTTGTTGTAGAAGCAATCTTCGCTCTGTATCTTATTATCCGTTGGAATCAAGTTGTTCCTCCGCCAGGTGCTGTAATTGAAAGAGATAGGCGAAAAGCTAGGATGATTGAGAAACGGTTTCTACCAACTCCTCTATTGCCAAACCTACTAGGCCCTGATGGAAAAACAATCCTGACTCCTGAAGAAACTCAGCGAGTAATGGATATTCGGAAGTTGGAAACTGATGAGGGGATGGCGATTCTTTGTTCAAACTGTGGGGGCGCCACTCCTCTTACGAAGATGGGCAACAACAACACAGTGCCATGCAGTTACTGTGGAGTCACTCTAGCTGTCAGCAGTGTCTTTGTGCCATGCAAGAATCATCCAGAGTTCCTTGCCGCCACAACTTGTGCAGTTTGCGGAAACCGCTTTTGCAGAAGGTGCCTAACTGCTCAAGAGCCGCCAGTGGATGAAAGGTGGGAAGGCTCAACAGTCTATCTGTGCCGAAATTGCTTCGAGGGCCGTTTCCGACCCGCTGTCACAACTTCTTCGCTCGTAATCCCGATAGACAAGCTGTTTTCTCAATCTGGGAAACGTTTCTCAAGGGTGGGAGGTATCTACAAGAGGTTTCTTGGGAAGTACTTAGGAATCATGCGTTACGTACTTGAGTTCTCCATTAGATTGGCGGGAAGCGTAGCTAAAGGTAGCGGGAAAGGTAGGGGCGGTGATGATGCTGCAGCTATCATCATTGTCATCATTGTTGCAATCGTTGCGATTCCAGTTGCGATAGGTATCCTGATGCTTGCTGGATCAATCATTATCATCCCATTAATCTTCTATATTGGTCTCATAGGCATCACAATCGAAGCAGTGAAAATAATCAGACGAACAGACTTTCTCTCCATAGACAAAGCAAGGAAGAAGGGCATTGAAATTGGACGTCCGGTCAAAAAGGAGGAGTCTAAGCTTCGCGAGGCCCCCTTTACTCGGGAGCACGAACGCAATGATCCTATGGCAGAGACCTTCTTTAGGAGATGATGAAGATGTTAAAGTCAACAATTATCTGTCCGGTCTGCGGCGGTCCTATTAGCATTCAGCATGATGACAAAGTGAATCGATGTGAGTATTGTGCAAATCCCGTCCTGGGTCCCAGTCAAAGCCGAGATTGTGTAAATCATCCTGGTAAGCTTGCAAAAGCAACCTGTCATGTTTGTGGCGATTTGATCTGCGAAGATTGCATGGAACGTCGAGCAGGTGATTATGGGGGCAAGCTGTTTACAGTCGTAAACTGCACCAAAAGGAAATGTGTTGCTGAGAGCGATTGGGCGAGATCTATCAATGAAAAGTACGAGAAACTCATAAACATGGACTGGGCAGATAAATCTGACAATTTTATCCTGCGAGTAACTGGTTTCGGAGCCGTAATTATGATGGTCTTCGAGCTCATTTTCATCCTCACCATGCTATACATTCAGTATTTCACGCCCTACGGCATTACAAGCAACGTGTCTTTCTTCCTATATCCCGGAGATGCGATCATTGTGATGGGTCTCTTGGTTGTAGGAATGAATATCCTAGGGAACCTTCTCGGAGCGATACTACTTCAGACTTCACTACAAGTGCACATTCACGGGCGACAGCTAGGAGCAGGAGTTGCCCTGATGTTTCTAATAATCATAGAAGCTATGTATCTATTGTACAGGGGTAGCTTCTTCAATCTCAGTGCCTATCCTGATCCGCTAATAGCTCAAATTCTTTTCATGGCGTTTCTGTTTTCTTCAATTCTCATTTTCGTGGGAGCTTCGATGGCCATATCTAATGGGATGAAGAAGCGGAAGCAGATGAAGGTAGCGAGAGAAACGCTAGGGCTTTCCAAATAGGTAATACGCCAAACTGAATTGGAAGGAAGCTTTTGTCCAGAAGAATCATGCTTCTTCCGGAATTTCAAATAGGCCTATGATTCGTTGTTTTTCAACGTCTATCAATCCAAGGTCAGAAATCTTAAGCTTAGGAATCACTGGCAATGAAAGGAAGGCCATTGCCATGAACGGTTCATCCAACGTTGTGCCAATGACGTGGGCCGCTTCATTCAGAGCTTTTAGCTTCTCACTCACTTCTTCAATTGGCCGGTCCGACATTAGACCAGCAATCGGCAAGGGGAGCGCTTCCAAAACTTCGCCATCGCGTACAATCGTTATCCCACCATGCATCCGCACTATCTGAATTGCCGCATCAATGAGATCATGATCATTTGTAGCAACTGCAACTATGTTGTGACTATCGTGCGCAACTGATGAAACCATAGCACCTTCTTTGATACCAGTTCCTTTAACGAATCCAACTGCATGAGGTTCTGTTGCATTATGGCGTTCTATGATGGAAACTTTTGCAAGATCGCGGTCGATATCAGGAACAGCCAGACCATCCACTACACGTACTTCTTCCACTAAATGTTCAGTTATGAGCTGATGAGGAATCATACCAATCACATTCATGAGTTCCCCTTCAGCCTTCACTTGGAAATCGTGAGGCTCTAGCCAGCTGATGTTCACGGACCTTCTTAGGCGCGGAGTTGCAATCTCACCCATTTCCTTTACTAGCACACCATCCTTTGCTACAAGCTCGCCTCTCTTGAACACCATCTTCACATTGATTTTCTTGAGACTATCAAGAACAACGAGGTCTGCGTTGTGACCTGGAGCAATAGACCCCTTATGTCTGAGACCGTAGTGCCTCGCAGTAGAAATCGTTGCAGCTTTTATGGCTACGATTGGGTCCACGCCTAGAGCAATTGCATCACGTACCATGCTGTCGATGTGTCCCTTAGTGACAAGATCTAGAGTATTGCGATCGTCAGTCACAAAACTACAGAACATGGAACTTCCTGGATTCAGAATGCCTACAAGAGCCTTGAGATTCTTGGCCGTGGACCCTTCTCTGATATGAATTTGCATCCCAACGGCTAGTTTCTCCTTAGCCTCCTCCAAGGTTGTGCATTCATGCTCCGAGGTTATACGCGCCACAGCATAGGCGTTTAGACTCATTCCGGATAGACCCGGAGCATGACCATCTATCCGCTTATTATGATGCATTGCAACTCGTATCTTCCCAAGGACTTGCGGATCTCTATAGACAACTCCGGGGTAATTCATCACCTCAGCCAGTCCAAGGACATACGGCTCGGTCATTAGCGGTTTAATGTCTAGGGAGTCAAGAGCCACGCCGTTGGTTTCTAAATCAGTTGATGGAACACAAGATGGCAACATGACATAGAAGTCCAGCAGACCACTTCGCATGCTCTTGCGCATGAACATGATCCCTTCCATGCCGAGAACGTTTGCAATCTCGTGAGGGTCTGCAATCACGGCACCGGTGCCATGTGGTACAACAGCGCGAGCATATTGAATGGGAGTGACCATTGAAGACTCAATGTGTACGTGTCCATCAATAAAGGAGGGGGCGACATATTGGCCCTTCATATCAATAACAGAATTACCCTCGTATTTGCCAATACCAGCGATATAGCCCCTATGAATGGCAATATCGCCTTCAATGATGTCATTAATAAAGACGTTGACAACTGACGCATTCTTTAGAACGAGATCTGCGCGTGCTCTGCCTGAAGCAACGTCAATCATTTGCTCGAGCGGGTATGCTTCTTCCTCGACACCAAACATTGCTAATCACTCCCGTATCATTCGCCTTAAAGTATGAAAAGGGTTTCCCAATGTATATGCTAGTATGATGTTGGACCAACTATTGAACTTCGACCACATGGTTATTCTCAAAGTCCAAAACCCAACACTTTTATATAGTTAAGTACACAATAGTTAATTGATAACAATGCACGCAAGTAAGACAAACAAGTTCGAGTGCAAGCTCTGTGGTGATTCCTTCAGCTCCCAGGCGGAGATGAAGAGCCATGCCATGGATAAACACCCGGAAGTAATGAAGGGAAAATGAATTTTTCTTTGTTCTCCTCCTCTGTCCCCGATCTTCAGGTCGGGGACTATCTCTCTCCTTTTGGCAACGATTTAATACTCTCTAGCTTTCAAGCAGCCTTGTTGAGCCAATCCTACAAATTAGTGTAGAAGGAGATACACTGCGCCGATGCCATGGCTGAAAATCAAACCGGTTCGTAAGGATTCCAAGAGTATAGCCCTTCTAGCTCTGTTCAGTGCGATGGTCATCATGCTTGAAGCGTACCCCATTCTCGGGGTCACTGACATCAGGACAGTTGGATTCTTCACTCTCGACCCAACAGGAATTCCTATGGTGATTGTTCTTCTTGGATTGGGTGGTTTCTACTCAATCATCACCATTTTCATTATGTGGGTTTTAATTGCATACAGAGGAAAAGTGGCAGGTGCTACATTCAAAGGTGTAGCTGAGTTGCTTACGATTCTGGGAATAGTATTTGCCAGGAAAATAACGCGCAGAGGCAAGATGAGCAAAGGGAAAGAAATTCTTGTTTGGATTGTAGTTGCTTCTCTATTCAGATCAGTAGGCATGTTCTTCTCAACCCTCGTTTTGTCGCCTTACTTTTATGCGGTATCTTTTGAGCTTGCCCTCGCAGATGCAATCCTGTATTTTCCATGGAACATCGTGCAGGCGTGCATCAATGTCATAGGGGGCGTCCTCCTCTACAACGCGATACCTATAGAGCTCAAGCTACAAGCTGGGTTTGGTGAGAATACAAGTTTAGGCAAACCAATTGTAGAAGAGATCCCGCCGGATGAAATACCTGAAGCAAAGGAAATCGACGAAATAGAATCCTTGGAAAAGAGCGGATAGATATCATGCGAACTCAGCATCTTGAGATAATACCAATTGAAGGCATGCCTTTGGTGAAGGAGCTGGATGACCTACCTAAGTTGATACTGGCAGTCCTTCAAGCTGACACACAGGAACCAAAACCAGGTGATATCCTAATCGTGTCACATTCTATTGTATCAGTTGCAGAAGGAAGAGTCTTCGATAAAGAAGCAATGAATATCTCTAACAAGGCAAGAATGATTGCTGAGAAAAGTGGTCAGGAACCTGAAAAGGTGGAGCTTGCTCTTCGTGAAGCAGACAAGATAATTCGAGAATCCCCTGTGCTAATCACAGAAACCAAACAAGGGATTATCACTGATTATTCAGGTGTCGACAGCAGCAATGCACCATCAGGGAAATTAATCGCTTTGCCGGAGGATCCAGACAAATCAGCTAACTTACTCCATGTTATGCTTTCTAAGGCTTTGAGGTTCCACCTGCCCGTAATGATCTGCGATACTCAAGGCCGGCCTTGGAGAAATGGAGCAACCAATATCGCAATAGGAATCGCTGGGATTTCCCCCTTCACAGATAACAAAGGTAGAAAGGACCTGTACGGAAGAGAGCTTCGGTCTTCTCTGGTTTGTCTAGCTGATGAACTTGCCTCTGCGGCAGAACTCGTGATGGGTCAAGCGGATGAAGGAATCCCTGTTGTCTTGATTAGAGGTATAGAGTATGAACGGAGGAATGGCTCTGCATCTGACATACTCAGGTCTAGCGAAAAGAATCTCTTCCTGTGAAATGCCATCGCTAGTACAGGAGCGTAATCCCGAAGATGGGGAGTATTAGGATGATTCCAATTGCAATCAGTAAGATTCCAGCCAGGATCTCAACCTTACGTGTGTGCTGTTGCATGGACATGGCCATCTTCGTTCTGCCTTCACCAGTGACTACTGCGATTGCTAGATAGGGGATCGAAACTCCAATGAAAAGGAAGATAAACATCAAAAGCATGTTGAGCGGATTCGACTGAACGCCAAAGATGATGGGGATCGCGACTATCGCAGAGAATGCGCAGGGGGCTGCCATGAAAGAGTAACCAAGCCCCACAAGAAAAACACTTGCAAGACTCTTTGGTTTGCCTGGTTGAACCATTGGAGTCAAGCTGGAAAGGTGCAATGCATTTCGCAAGGTTTCCGACATTGTGAGTATCCCAAAGAATACGATTATGCCTCCTATAACTGCTTGAAGATTGGTGAAGTGGTTCAGTAGGAATGCCTGTACTGCAGTCGTGATGAGAGATAATATGGCCAAAGATGTAATCAATCCCAGAACAAGAGCTCCAGTTACAAGAAGACTCTGTTTTCTGCTATCAGTTGCATTGAGACTGCGGATTAAGAATAGGGGAAGCAATGGAAATAGACACGGTGAAAGGGCCACATAGAGCCCGGTTGTA
>DAOWNS010000051.1 GCA_030642465.1 Candidatus Thorarchaeota archaeon
TAGACGGCCGCGAATTATCAGGCCGCATCGACCATGACTCGGGTGATTTCATGCTTGGCACTGGCACAGGACCAGCTCCAAAGACCATTGCCTCATGCCCCTATTGCAAGACAGAGATGAAGCGCATTGCAGTCAAGGGAGAAACTATCACCTGCGGCGTTTGTAACGAGTCATTCATAGTTTCCTGATCCGGTATTACGCGGATTTTCCAAGAATATGACTATGCTTCGGCCTTAGCTTTGGCCCTCTTTTCTCCGGTCTTCTTTTCGTCACCCTTCTTGTAGGACTCTAGCAGCAAATCAGGCATGTACAAACAAGGTATGTCCGTTCCCTTCATGATATCATTGATCTGTATTGTGCAGAACGGACACTCAGTAGTGACCATATCGGCACCAGTTGCCTCTATGTACTCCTTCTTGGTCTTGGCAATCTGCATTGAGAGATCGCGCTTGCCAGCACGCAAACCGCCGCCGGCACCGCAGCACCGATTCTTGTACGGGTCGTCGATGTACTCAACCCCCGGAATCAGTTTGAGAAGCTCGATTGGCTGATCCACAACTGATTGACCCCTACCGAGGTGACAGGGCTCGTGGTAGGTGACCTTGAGATCGAGCTCGCCTGTAGGCTTCACAATTCGGTCCATCCCGACTACGTCGATCAGATACTCGGCCATGTCATAGACTTTGAACCTTGGTGGCGTGCCGCGCATCTCTTCAATCAGTGGTCTGTGGTCCTCCTGTAGAGTCTTACCGCAACCCGCACAGGCAATAATCACCGTATCAAGGTCGTACTTGTCCATTGCATCCTCGAATATCTTGGTGACCTTTTCTGTGCACATTATTGCTGTTTCCATGTCACCCGTTCTGAAGGCAGGACTTGCACAGCACCATTGTTCCTTCGGGACTATCACATCTACGTTGTTGCGGTTCAGCACTTCAATCAGTGCTCGGCCTGTGCTCTGCATCCTGTAGTCAATCAGGCATCCCGTGAAGAAGGCAACTCTGCCAATTGGATTCTCAACGAGGAACTCCTCAGTCCCAAGATCCTTGAGAAGCGGTGTTTTTTTCTCAGGCACTGAACGACCAGTTTTTTTCATCGAGTCCACGAATATCTGCTGACCCGCCAACAGTGGGTAGCCTGCCTCCACGGCCTTGGCTCTGAGGAGCTCAACGGCCAGTTTGGGTATCTTGATGTTCTTCGGACAGATGTCCTCACATAGCTTGCAAGTAGTGCAGCTGTACACAGCCTCATCCATCGCCATCGCAATGCGGTCTTCAACATCGCGGGGATCAAGTTCCAGTCGCGCCAGCTGGCGAATAATCATTGGGCCAGGATAGTCCCAGGTTTCATGCACGATGGGGCAGTTCGAAAGGCAAGCACTGCACTCGATGCACTTGCGAATCTCACGCAGTATCTCAATATCTTGAGAATGAATAATCTCGGGCCTCTCCGGTGGCTTGTCACGAGCAACGTATGGACGGATTCGTCTAATCCGGTTCTCCGTCTGGGTCATGTCTACAACAAGGTCCTTGATGACTGGCATCTTCTGCATGGGTTGCAAGACTAGGTCCGCATCGGGGTCCACCTTGGTCCGGCAAGCAATCCTTGCGATAGTATTTACCCTGACTGCGCAAGACCCACACTGCCCACCTCTGCACTCCCAGCGGAAGGCAAGACTAGAATCGTACTTGTCCTGTACATAGAGTAATGCGTCCAACACTGTCATTCCAGGCTCATACTCCACCTCGAAGTCTTCGAAGTATGGTGTATCATCAGTATCGGGGTTGTATCTCTCAATGCTAGCTTTGAATTTCTTTGTCATCGCTTTCATCTCCATCAAGGTGGTGGAATCTTTGTGATCACTAAGTCTTCCTTCTGTAGTTTCATCTCGCCTTTCGAACCCCTGCGTATAACAATGTTGTAATAACCATCATCATCGGGGTCGGCATCAACTCGATAGTGTGCACCCCTACTGCCCTTTCTCATGAACGCCCCCTCAGCGACCATTCTTGCAGTTATGACCATGTGTCCGAATTCGATTGCTTGGTGCCAGCCAGGATTGAAGCGCTTGATTGGCACATCAACCTTGATGTTAGGAACGACTTCCTTCTCAATCCGTTTCAGTTCCTTTACCGCATAGGCGATTTCTTCTTCCTTGCGAAAGATTTGGACCTTTGACCACATCAGGTCAGTGAGCTCTTTTCGTGCCACGGCGGGGGAGATTCCTTCTTTACGCTTGAGCATCGCCTCAAGACGATTGAACTCCTTCTGAATTTCCTTGCGGTCCACACCTGGTCGCTCATGCTCCTTGGCGAAGCGCGCAGCGTTTCCACCTGCAATCGCTCCGAAGACCTGTGTGTCTAGCAGAGCATTGCCACCAAGTCTATTTCCGCCATGGATTCCACCGGTGCACTCACCAGCGGCATAGAGACCAGGAATCGTTGTCTGGGCATTGGTATCAGTCTTGAGTCCACCCATGAAATGATGTGCAGTTGGAGACACCTGCATGGGCGCATCTCTAATGTCAACCCCAGCATCCCCAAACTGTTCAATCATGCTCTCAAGTCGGAACTCGACAATTCGCTTGGGAAGATGTGAGATGCTCAGGTAGACTCCTCCATCCGGAGAGCCTCTGCCTGCGAGCACCTCAGTCATAATGGATCGTGCAACTTGGTCACGCCCGGCAAGCTCCATGACCTCCGGATAGTAGTTGTTCATGAAACGCTCGCCCTTGTTGTTGAGCAGGATTCCACCCTCACCCCGTACTGCTTCGGTCACCAGCCTTCCTTTGGCTGACTCAGGGGCTACCATCCCAGTCGGATGGAATTGAATCATCTCCATGTCAATAATGTCGCATCCGGCTTCGAAAGCCATGGCATATCCATCACCAACATCCAGTTGTGCGTTGCTGGTGACCGTGAAGATTCGGCCTGCGCCGCCTGTGGCCATCACCACTGCTTGAGCGCGAAAGACGAGATAGTCACCGTACTTCAGGTCAATTGCAGTGACCCCTGCTATACGTCCATCTTGAACCAGCAATCGCGTTGCGAATATCTCATCAAAGACGCGAACAGATTCTTTTCTGATTCCCTCTACTAGAGTAATCATTATTTCAGAACCGGTTCTGTCGGAGGCATATGCAGTTCTTCGCCAGCTCTGCTTGCCGAAAGTTCTCTGGGCAATCTTACCTTCGGGAGTGCGATCAAAGAGCGCGCCCATCTCCTCAAGGTCGAAGACTCTCTCTGAGGCATCATTGACCAGAATCTCTGCGAGTTCCTGGTTGTTTAGGTAGTTGCCTCCCACGATTGTGTCTTTGAAGTGGGTTTCAGGATTATCATCAGGGTCCACATTTCCTAGCGAAACATTGTAGCCGCCTTCAGCCATGGATGTGTGGGCTTTGCCAATGAGCTCCTTGCTCAGCATTATCACGTCTAGGTTGAGCCTAGATGCCTCAATTGCAGCCCGGCATCCTGCTCCGCCAGCACCGACAACGAGAACGTCACAAAGAATCGTCTTGTAGGGCAGTTCGTCCAACTGAAGTCCTCCGATGGAGATTTCTCTCCGTTCCTTCCCGAGGGCGGGAACAGGCCCTCGTTTAAGACTTACTGTTGGACGTTGAATCGGGTTGCTCCTCGATGGAACCATAGAGCGGCCAGTAGCATGAGCTATCAGAACTCTGACCTATGCGATTTGATTTCCTGCAATAGTTATTCCTTGAAGAACTACTCTCTAATGCCGATTTTTGCGTAAACCTCAGCCTTCCGAGCCGCGACCGTTCTATCCATTTCGTCATGAATACTCTTGCCATGTGAGTCCATCGTTACGAGGAGGGGACCGAATTTTTCTGCGGTGATAACCCACAATGCTTCAGGCATTCCCAAGTCATCCCAGAGGTATGCGCGAACCTCCTTGAGACCCTTGGCAGCGAGTGCGCCGCAACCTCCTGTGAAGCTGCAATAGACAGCGCCGACCTCTTTCAATGCATTGAGTGTCTTGGCGCCCATTCCGCCCTTGCCGATTATGATTCTGGCCTTGTACTTCCGCAAGAACTCATCTTCAAAGAGCTCCATCCTGATGCTTGTAGTGGGACCAGCGGAAACTATTTTCCACTTGCCATCCTTTTTCCATGCCACAGGACCAACGTGGTATACAACGCTGCCCTCAAAGTCCACGGGCGGTTTCTCGCCCTTCTCGTACATCTCCAGAGCTCGCTCATGTGCTTCATCCCTGGCAGTGTAGACGTGTTCTCCGGTGACGTAAACAATATCTCCAACCTTCAGCTTTCGAGCGTCTTCTTCAGAGATTGGTGTCGTTAGATGATATTCAGTCATTTCACTTTTCCTCCTTTGGATGCGTCATTATGGGGCCTTCTTCATTTGCAAAGCAGATTTCCCAGTCTGACCATATAAAGAGGGTGGCTGGCAACCCCTTCCATGGTCGAAGGATCGATTAGTAGTTCAGTGCTCCTTGGGAATTTTTAGGTGATAGTACATGACCAAGGGGGAGCGATCTTTACTTAGGAAGCTTGCACACAGGCGTGCTTGGCTTTGATATCCGCGACAGAATTTAGAGCAATCTAACAACATCGAATGATCCTATCTCAAACGACACTGGGAGTTCTTTGCAGTCCACACAGGGTTTTGTCGGCAAATGCGGCATGATGAGGTGAGTGTAAAAGAAATCAACTCTGCAAAATCCAAGGGGACCTGCGAGAAGAGAATAATCCAAACCACTGAGATGCGAAGTCTGTGACATAATCAAGCAGTTCCTTGACACACATGCAATTCTGAACCTACGGGAGAAGATAAGGATGCGCCATCGTGAAGGCTAGATGCGTGTTGCTGCGATTAAAGCGAGTGTTCAATCCCACTCGCCAGAGTGAGCTTTGTTGAGGTTCAGGAAACTATAGATAGTCTTTGCATTGCCTCAAGTCGCTCTGGGGGTAACTCTGGTCAGAAACAATGAGTTCGTATCTGGAAAGGACAGGCCAGTGCAGAGGGTCTGGGGAGTCACTGTTGGGGTATAGCCAGTCACAAGACCCTTCTCTTGGAGTCTTTGGATGTGGTAGATGACTGTGCCTCGGGGGAAACCTAGACTGCGAGTCGAGTAGCAGAACTAGAGGCGCAACTGGGAAGAGCTAGAAGTACGCTCGTCATTTTGTCAGCTTCATCCGTCATTTTGTCCAATCCTATTCACATTCTTGGTCAAATAGATGGTGACTATTCAAGTATAATCGACGAATCGTCGAAGTAATCTATCATAATGACTAGAACTAATAGCTATGTGTTTAAATAAAACTTCTGTGCCCTAGGTCCTAGGTGAAGAATATGGTATTCGATGTCGTAGAATTCCCAATGAGTCCGGCTGAGATCCTGACCCAAGGTATGGTGGGCCTTATCTTGGGATTCGGACTCTTTCATCATAAGAGTCTCTCTCCTAATTCCCATAGCGCATTCACTAAGGAGGGTACAGCTAACGAAAGAGTCTAGAGAGTCATACGATTCCTATGAGGATAGAGAAGACTCGCAGATTGAAGAGATTCGGAAACAGTTTCGCATACGACACCTGACTACTGATGAACGAGATAGAATTATCCGACTGCTCAATACTGAACACCCATACCGCCAGACTGACTCTGAAACGGATGAGAAAGATGTATCCTCACGCGAGAGCCGTTTTCTAACTCCCAAGCAAAGGGACGCATTCATCCACGAGTACAATGCAGGGTTTCAGACCACCGAGAAACGAATTAGTTCAGTCCGAGAGTGTAGTGCTAAACACCCCTTCCACCACATCGACGCTGAAATGGACCGAAGAACGACACCCTCACAGGACGATGGCCACCGTATCAACAGCGAGTCGCCTGTAATGCCATCCCGTGACACTGAGAGTGGCGAACAATCATTCATTATGGAATACACCGACGAGAAACGAGAGGCAGAGCACCCACACAAGAAACATTCGGGTAGGGCCCTTGAAGTGAAGATACGCATTCCTCAAGTCCTGGGCCAGGAGATCAAGTCACCTAATGAGTTGAAAAAAGTGATTCGGGACGAGTTCCCAGGCATTCAAGACCGCGATGACTATGATTCTCTGATGAAGGGATCTTGCGACCATTTCAAGATCCTCCATGCATTCGGGGAAAGGAAGACCGTCAAGCATCACGAGCTTGAAGAGGTCGGGACAAAACTCGATATCAACGGAAGCACTGTGAGAAATTGGACGATCTACGGCGTCATACCTAGCATCTACAAAATACTGGAGAAAGCAATATCCAAGGATGAAGCTAAAGTCAGGATTGCTGGGCTCAGAGGGAAACTTGAGGGGCTCGGGAGCTGGAAAGACGTCGAAAATCGGCTCGACAAGATGTATCCCAATAAGGAGTATGAAGGGACCGAGATGTTTAGACTGAGGAAACGCCACACAATCAAGTTCTTCAAATTCCTTGAAGAGCTAGAAAAGGGCGGCACAGTCAAGGGAATCACACATCGTACAGGGACACCTTACAGGATTGTTGAATCGCTTATGAAGGGGAATCTGCCATATCTTATTCGGCATGTTATCCCGTCCTTGAAATCGAGAGGGAAGAAGCGGTCCATTATATACAAGGTTAAGGCTGTGGACCCAAGAATCCGTGGTGTCAGGATTGAGTCCATTGAGCATCTGAAGAAGTTCATAGAGACCGATTTCCTAGGTTTCTCTAGTCGAAAGGACCTCCCCGAATTGCTCAGGGCCGCAGAGTTTCATTTTGAGCTCATTCACGAGTATAGGGATAAGGATCTTCTTGTACCAAAGGATGTGCATAACCTCGAAGCGAAGACGGGCTTTTCGTATCTGACCATCAAGCGCTGGCTTTGTGACGCTGGCACACCAATCATATACAATTTGCTGAGGAAGGCGTTGACCTACAATGAAGCGAATGAGAAGCTAGAAAAGTTGCAGAGCCAGCTCAATGGTGTCATCAGTATGGGGAATCTGGACCGTCGCCTTGAGCATCTTTACCTTCGAGAGGAAATACAGTGTCTGCCCAAATACAGGAAGCATCGGGAGCATGCCAACAAGTTCTTCCGTTTCCTACGGGCACTTGGAGCCGGTGGAACGGTTTCAGACATCGCTCGGAAAGCACAGCTCACTGACAAATATGTCGAAAAGCGATTGTACTCTGGTGTGCTGCCTAGGCTCGTCAGGATTGCTGCCTCAGTCCCAGCTGAAGCTCCAAAACACGGAAAGAAGTGGCTGCCTCTAGAGATGACGAGGGGGGGACGGCTGAAGCAATTCATCCAAATTCCTCTGAAAATCACTTCAGCCCAAGATATACTAGATATCCTGAAACAAATCCCATCTCTAAGAACACCCTGGATGACGAAATTCGAGCAGCAGTTTGGAAATGTGCCAAAGCATCGTGCGTTCATGTACCTCCTCGGTGCTATCCTCTCAGACGGTGGCTTTGGAAGGAAGAGAGCTGTATCAACACGTGTGGAATTGGGTGCGAGCGGCAAGTACGATTGGAGTGAAGATTTCGGAAGAGGTTTTTGTTATGCCCTTGGCAGAGTTGGGATTCGGTCAAATCGACGAAAAGACAATATGACACAACAGGAGAATGGAAATATCTTCATTCGTAGAGGTTGGATCAGTGCCCGAAGTTCCTTTCTGGTATGGGTGAGAAAGACGTTATTAGGACTCAGAACTCCCACTCCAAAGAGCTGGAGTCGCGTTCACGCTGACTGGATTGTACAAATGCCTGAGGACTGGCGAGTCGCATTCCTGCAGGGCATAGCAGATGGTGATGGATGCGCCACCATCAAAGGTTTCTATACAGAAATATCGACAACCGTGAACCCGGACTTCCTCGTCCGTCTTCTGGCCTCTCTTGGTGTCCACGCCAGCCCTTCGCCGACAGGTGTGAGAATCCGTCGCAAGGAGGATATTCGGAGAGCTGAGCAACTGCCCATGTTCAGGTATGCTGTTGGACGCCAAAATCGCCTGACTCAGCTGACAGCTATGCTTGACTCAATGAAGAGGCAGCAGGTTTCCGAAAAAGAACTCAAGACCATAATGGATCTTCACAGGCAGGGCTTCACTCCAGGAATAATCACAGAGATGTTGTGGAGCAAATACAGAATCACTCGTCGTCCAACCGTTCTTGCCCGAATCATAAAGAGAAATAATGAGAAATGGGCGGATGGATTGAACCGGACGTAGAAGGGTTCATTCGACAAGATGTGATGTCCCTCTACGAGTGTTCCGGATGCAGTTCTCGGACAGCTCGTGACTATTTCCCCGTAGCTATTCCAGTTTTCAAACCAATACGTCAGAGAGGCTGATAGCAGACCGCTCTGCCAGGCCGCGCTTGCCAAGAACTAAGGTCCTTCTCAAGAGTTTTCTATCCACGACTCTAGTGTTATCTATTCCTTGTGCTGAGTTACTTGGGTTCTTCCTTGGGGCTACTGTGATATCTTTTCTAGGTTTAGTCACAGTTATGTCCATTCCGGATTTCATTCGTCCTAGGGCCATTGGAACTCATTCAGGAATTCGTGTTCTCAGAACTAGGCGGGGTCATCGGGATGTGTGAGGTATTCCACACCAAGATCCTTTGATATGATTGCAGTGCTCTTTCGTGCGGCCCAACATTGTACGGCCACCCCAACGGGAAGACTAGCCGGATGCCTCATTGCATAGTCTACTTTGACACCAAGAACAGTTGTCTTGCCGCCAAGACCCATGGGTCCGATTCCGGTAGCGTTGATGGCCTCCATGATTTCAGCTTCTATCTTTGCTACCTCGGGCTCTGGATGTTTGTCATTGAGCGGCCGGAGCAACTGCTGTTTTGCAATCTTAAGAGCGATATCAGAACCACCGCCTATTCCTACTCCGATTATGTTGGGTGCACATGCTTTGCCCATGTATGAGATTGCGTTGTCGACCACAAGTTTCTTGACGCCAGTTAGGCCAACACCAGGCTTCAGCATGCCTAGTATGCAGACATTCTCGCTGCCACCGCCCTTTGGGAATACAGTAATCTCCAATGAATCACCAGATACAATCTCCCAGTTTATCCATGGTATCTTCTTCCCGGTGTTATCGCCTGAGTTCCCGCCAACAATCGGATTAACTGCATTCGGCCGGAGCGGAGTGTCAGCAGTGGCTTTTCGAGTTGCCTTCGTAAGAGATTCTTTGATCTCTCCAATGAATGGGAATTTGTCACCGACCTTTACATAGAATATCATGATGCCTGTGTCTTGACACATGGGCACACCAGTGGCAGCTAGTTTGATATTCGTCAGGATGGCCGAGAACTGAGTTTTTGCGGTTTCATCAGTTTCACGTGCGTTAGCCGCTTTCAGTGCTTCTTCAATCTCCTTTGGCAGCACAGTTGCTGCCTTTCTCAGAAGACGAACTGTTGTATCGTGGATAACTTGGCTTGAATCCTTCATTGTATCAGCTTCTGAACAGTAATTCTACGGGGAGTGGATGTCAGAGCCCCATACTATCGTGCGACCCTATATGCCGCTTAATCTATGTTACTATGAAACATGGTGAGGATTATAAGAAACGGTGAGTACCGTTCATTGTAAGTTGTACAAAGTTGGACACCGAAGTCTAGTACGTCCAGAAAACGGCA
>DAOWNS010000168.1 GCA_030642465.1 Candidatus Thorarchaeota archaeon
CCAACATTGCTACCCATGCTCAGATAGCCCATGGCTTTTCCTCTGTTCTCGACTGTAGTAACGTCTGAAACGTAGGCGTTAGCTGCTGGAAAGAAGCCTGCCGAAACTGCGCCCTCAAGCACTCGTGCTGCAATCATCACAAGAATGGTATCAGCAAATGCACAGATGACATTAGCTGCAGGAAAACCCACGAGCGCAAATGTCAAAACAGGTTTCCTGCCAACCGTTCATTGTGAATTGGACAAACCTGGAAATCAAGCTGTCCGTCCAGGAGCGGCACTGGACCTTGATTGAACATGAATTATGTTTCTTGCTGCGTTGATATCAGCGTGAAAATGAGAGTCACACTTCTCACAGTAGAAGTACTCTCCTCCCTTCTTCTTTATCTTCGAGGTTTCATTCCCCACCCTAACACCTCTCTCGCCACAGACGTGGCACGTCTGGCTGGTGTACCGCGGGTTCACAGTCCACACACTATAAGGTGAGTGACCAAGAGACTCTCGCATGTATCTGACCGTGTCGATGATCTTTCCCCACAGGTTCGTACTCAGTGACCACGACAGGTCCTTGAGACCACCTTTGGCCTGGAAGCTCCGCAAGTCCTCGAAGAATACCTTCATCACCCGATGATCTTCACAGAACCATACTGTCTTTGCTGCGATAATGCGAGCAATCTCGCGGTCTAGACGACGTACCTTCTTCCATGTGGCGTCAAGATGCCTCATCTTCTTGAAGAGGAACCGGGGATAAGTCTGGCCGGGTCGCTTTCGCTCCCAGTTGTTCCTTCTTTTGTCCACCTCTGACTGTAGAACCGACGCATTCTTCCTCAGTGTCATCCTCTTCGCAATGAGGGTTTCTACTGATACGAACAGGTCTACATACTCGGTGTCTTTCTCAACTGAGAGAGCAACTGGTACCCTTAATCCCCTATCAGCTCCTGCCTTGGTCGTGTATTCTCTCTCTCCAAGGACTCTGGAGCTCACTGTACCGTTGGGCGAGCGAAAGGGAATCTGGAGGACGACTCTCTGCCCTCTTAGGAGAAGCCTCGGAGGCGCACTCCGTCGGGAGCTCTTGAGTCGCTGGGCGTCTTCTTCCAGGGCTGCAATCTCTGCGGGATCACTCCTCTTTCTCTGTTTCAGCCTTGATAGTCTATTAACCACATGCTGGAACTGAATGGTATTGATGAGTTGTTCATGCATGTCTGAGAACTTTGCAGCTCTGAACCTCAACTGTTCACCTCGATGATAGTCACCGGTCTCCTCAGCTCTGTCTGCCTTGTCGGCATCTTTTGCCGCAGCTCTTGGCAACCAGTCAAGGAATCTGAAGGTAAGGGTCTTTGACTTGTAGGGGGAATCATTGTGTTCTCTTCCATCTATCCCCGGAGGGAGCTTGAGGTGTAGCATGACCTCATTCTCTCTCTCCGAATCAATAGTGAACCAGTATCCCTGACCGGTGGAGTTCTCTGTGCTTGCGCTGAAATCAAGACTGAGGTTTCTTAGTTGCGGGACAGTGAAAGAGTATCCATTCTTTGCCCAGCCCCGGAGCTCGTTCTCTACAAGGTTCTCGACATGCTGAAGGTCTGCAGACCCCTTGGCAAGCAAGGTTGACACCTTCTTCCTCTGTCTTCCACGCCAACTGATCTTGACACTGAGAGTATCTAGGATATGGCTATCAAGAGCAAGACGAATCTGCCTTAGAACACCAAGTGCATAGTGATATCCCGAACCATTCTTCTTCACTGCATTGCAACTGTCCCGCAGTCTTCGAATCAAGTCCGAGGGAATACTCTTTCTTCTCAGAAGTCGTAGAGCATCATCGTGTGATCCGTGAAGCAGGTTGATTGCAGCATTGAAGAGTTGCCTTCGAGTCCAATCAGCCAACAGTGTTCTTCCGGCATGTTCAAGCGCATTTCGATGAAGCCGTTCATAGACTAGTTCCTTGTATAAGTCATTGTATTGATAGCAGAGGTCTCTCTGCTCTCTTAGCAGAGTGTAAGCTCTGCCTTTATACTTCGAGAGTGATGCCCCAAGTGTCTGTGCGCGGCCATCAGTCCGGTATATCCGTGAGAGGATGAGATTAGCAACCTTGACATAGTTATCAAAATGTAGAGTGAGAGTCGCTAGGTCTATGTCGCCGACCTTTCTCCCACACTGTCTTGCTACACTGACTAGCTGATGTGTCTGATTGCCCCTGTCTCGTCTGTACGCGGGGTCGGGTTCTCTGCCCTTTCCCTTTCGTGCTACTTCGCGCTGACAGGAGTTCAGGGCAAAGGACTCTACAAGGTAAGTAGTTGATGAAGAGCTATAATAGTTGTCGTCCATTGTCTTCTGTTTCGATGCTTTGGGCATCCTACACGAGCGGGGACGACGCCGCTTTTCTGATTTCATCAACCACTACCTCGAAATCTGGTCCTTGATGAGGAATATAAACTCATACGGAATTATGGCTATAATAGTTAACAACAATAGAATTTAAACTCCACAAAAGGCTAAGACATAGGCAGTCAGTTGGTATTTCATGATATATCGTTTTATAAATGATGTACAAAATATGCAGAATTGACGCAATCCCATCTATCTAATGATATCCAACACGTTACGAATATGTGTACAGGGGTACAGATTCAATAGGTTTTTCAAAATGCTAATGTACGGGGGTACGGGTTGCCCCTTGAGATATAGGCGTAGGAGGTTCCCAACATAACAAGAGAAAAACTAACCATGTATCCGGATGCTGATATGATTCTTAGAGATGATATCAGACATGAAATCATACTAGTGAGTTCAACCTTGGCAAAGGGGAAACAAGAGAAGAGGGGAATCAAGATTGAGTCAAAGTGGAGACTCAATCGTGATAATCAGACCATGAATTTCGTTTTGGGAACTCTCATCACGAGATCTAGAAAAGAACACCTGATGCCATTCGAGATTCCTGACAGGCACATACGCGCTATCCGGGAACTTGGAGCCAAGGTGTTCAATGTCAAACCGTTCAGGGGGTTGAAACTTTATAATTCTATGATAGATAATGCTCTCATACATGCGGAGAGAAAGACGACTTCTCAGATGAAGGATGAGGACGAAGCAAAGGGAGAAGTCAAGTTGTTCATTGATAATCAAGATGCTGAACTCTGGAAACTTCAGAGAAATGATACTTATCTAACGACGAAGACTGTTTCTCCTGAAGACACTAGAAACAAGTCTAGGCAAAAAGCAACAATTCCGCAAATCATTCGCTCCGCATATGAAAATAGCCTTTCGATTAGGTATGAGTGTGTTCAGCTGATAGAGCAAGCTATTACTGGATTGGCAGCCATCAAGAGACTCTTGACTTTGAGAAAACGAGGTTTAAATCAGGAACTGCTGGATTATGTCTGGTCAAGTGTGCATAGAAAGCGTGAAACGCCATTGGAACTCGATTCTTTGTTAAAAGAACTCAAGGAACTACTGTAGGCTGTCTTTGAAGTAACGCACCTCAAATCGTACAACAGAGGATTTAATAGGTATTACGAGTATAATATATTTTGGGGAAGAGTGAATTGAAGCTGAAAAAGGGGTATTCTAGCAATATAAGAGTAATTGGAATTGCTATTCTCGGACTTCTGATCATTGGAATGATTCTTACACCCGTGGCATCTATGAATACGCAATCAACAAATGAAGTAATATCTGCTGCACAAGCTTGTGAAGTGTCTGGTCTTCATGAGAACACCGTAATATCCAGCACAGACGCCAGAATCCGTGAATTCCTGGAAACTGACTGGCAAGAGGACATGCCTGAACTTGACGAAATACAACGAACGAATTCGAGCCAAATACAGGATTCAAAAGAAGGATATGAGATTCCACCATTAGTACCAGGGGAAAGCATACCCGAGAGTATGAATATGACTCTCAAACCAATTACAGTCGAGAGCATGAATACTTCAGGTAAGCGTACGAATTACTTCCCAGGTCACACATGGGCATCAAGTTACGGTCCGGATGACGTTGACACAGAGGCAGTTCCTGTAACACCGGCAGCGGAAGGGCATTGGTTCCCCAAAGAAAGCTATGCTAGAATCTATTACCGTGCATTTCTACTGCCAGGAATGAAGCTACATCTACGAGTCGAAAGAGACCAAGATTCATTCTCAAGATACTTCCGAGTCTTCGTTGGTTCTGCGAAAGTGCTGGAACGTGTCATAACGAATAGCTGGGAGGGTGATATCCAGGTTGGATATGTGGGATGGTATATCATTACACTTGAAATTCACTATGGAGGCTACAGGGACAAGGGATGGCAGTTGCGTTATTACCATCTCTTTGACTTTGAAGATCAACCTGTTGATACTGAAATGGAGTTTTTCCGGAAAAAGAGCGCCTCAGAACTGGTCTATCGCTTTCCAATGGGTCCCAATACGAAGCTGCATATTGAATCGGCAAACTATTACGATCCCTATAACAGGTATATCTACATCTACATTGATAACTCCTATTGGCGTAGAATAAATTCACCTGGGGCCTATGTCA
>DAOWNS010000180.1 GCA_030642465.1 Candidatus Thorarchaeota archaeon
GTAATTCCCATACTGCATCGGTGAGATTCTTGTCCGTAAGCTCCTTTGTTGTCGCCTTTGTAACAGCATTGTTAATGGCGCCACGGAGCTTATCGAACACTCCACTACTCCTCCTGCTTCTGCATCCCCGCGGCCAATTGCTGGAACTGTGTACCCAATTTTGTTGACCAGCCAAGTAGCTGCTGATACTCCTGACCAAGAGAGTCATACTGCTTTTCTAAACTCGAGATGATTTCTTCAATACTCTTCTTGGCTTCCGCAATATCCTGATCTATGCTGATGTCTTTTCCAATGTGTCTAGTAACCTTCTTTGGGTTAACGAGCTTGGCGTGGACATAAATTTCGCCACCCACGTTCACGAGCATTTCTTCTCCCTTCTTCTTCCCGTGCAATTCCTCCAAGACCAGCAAGCCAACGTGGTAATTGTCCAGGTATGCCTGCACACGAATCATTTGCTGTCCCTTACGCTCTGTGGTGCTGGAAGCTATCTGCTGTTCTGCATACACTCTCCGCAGAAGGTTCTCTTGATCCTCAGTCATTCAATTTTGCTCTCCACACCCAGGATTGTCCGTAACTTGAGACTAACTACTTCCTCAGGCTTTATCTCTATGACCTCAGAAATCTCGATGTCCCTTCTCTTGACTCTGTGACGGCTGCCAAAATCGGAGAATATGCGTTCTCTTGCATGCGACTCCTTTGGAGCTATCAATTCCTTTGTGAATGTGAATGTTCTCTTGTTTTTCCTGTACTTTCCGACTGCTCGCCATACTTTCGTATCCATAACTAAGCACCTCTATTACACGTATCCCAACACTTGTGAAATATGCGCGAGTTCGACACCTGTGGTGTCAGATCCAGCAATCATTCCATCAGCATTGGCTAACACACCGAGACGGGCATACGGGCTGCCTCTGTTCACTGTGCCGACTTCGACATGCACTCTTAACATCTCTGATATGCGTTCAATCTCCTCACTGGTCGCCATGGGATGCACGACCGCCCCCTCACTTGTCACTACGGAGGTTACACCCACGATAGGGAGCTTGGCCACAGTGCCGGGAACCACCTCGACGTCCAGAACATCAGAGATTTTCTTTATTGACTTTGAATCAAAATCAGGGTGACATATTGCGCCGTTGTCATTAGCCAGTATGATGTTGCCTAGGGCAGTCATCTTATTGTCCAGCCAATCTACTGTTATGTCAACGCTCCGCTTGATTTCAGCCAACTCTTCATCCCTTGTTGTGTAAGGCAGAAGTAATCCACTGCGATTTGCAGTAGACATCAATCCTACAACGTCAAGGCTTGCTACTGTCGACTGAACTAACTGTGCATTGAAGGCGCGTTCGAGGGTGTCGATAGACTTCTCACTCATGTGCGAAGATGTGAACACAATATCATTGGTTATGACAGCAAAGGCTCCGACATTCGGATCGCCCTCGAAATCCGTTCGGGCGATCAAAGTGCACTACCCCTCCGCAAGGTAAACTCGGACCAAATTATCTGAGTTCTTTGTGGCTCTAATCCTAATTCTTCTGGGCGGTTTCTGAATTCCTCGGGACCAAATTTTCTCGTTGACTTCAGCTAGAATCACAATCTCTTCCGGCTTCATGTGTCTCTCTACGAATTTTCTGAGAATTCTTACCGCTCTATTAGACCTGCGGAGTCTGCTGCCAGTCCAGTATGCTCTGCGAAGTGGCACTGTGTAGATTCGCTCATCAATGATTTCTTCCTCAGGAACTTCCTCTACTGGAGCTTCTTCTTCCTCAGCAACCTTTTCCTCAACGTCCTCAACTTCTTCCGTCTTCTCTGCCTCTTTTACTTCCTCCACCTCGGGCAGATCCTCGGTTTCTTCGGCCTCTTTCTTCTTTTTTGGAGCCATCAATATTCACCTGTTTATGGCTTTAGTTTTGTTTGACGCCAGTTCCGTTGAGCAGGTGTTCTCCGCACCTTTCCACCTGTCCTAACAACAGCCCATGTAGGCACCGAGGAATTAGACTTTAGAGCTCTTCCCATCCTCAGTTTCTTTGCGAGTGGCTTGTTTCTTGCCATTTACATCACCTATAGCGTTTTTCTATCTGAACGTGACTTTCCGTTCTCTCTCCCGTCCCTGAATCTGCTGAAGGAGTGTCTTGAGTTGATCATCATCCACTCGTCCCTTGAGTCTGCCTGATGCGGCGAGTTGAATCAACTGCGCCTCTATCTGTTCGGCAAGCTGTGGCTTCACCATCTTTACGTTGGCTAGCCGTTGTCTGGCTTCGGGAGTCAGTATCTGGCGAAGGAGAGCATCTTTCTTTGTTTGCGCATCGGACAGCTGTTGCTCACGGCTCTGTTCTTGGAGCGCCCGCTCTTGGAGGGCCGCTAGCTTCCTCTGCCGAATTGCATCAAGCTCTTCATCACTCAATCATCTCACCCCTAGCCTGGGGCTTTTTCAGTAGTTCTCTAGTTCCGGTATAGCCTTCGAGAGTTCGGTTTTCAATGTGGCCGATAGTTTGTCCATGTAGGATTTGCCCACATCGGTTATTTCTCGACCCTTATTCCCACGTTTCTTGACGAAACCCACTTTTTCCAGTTGCTGCAGGGCAGTCCTTACAACCGCACCACTGCCTCGGTGGAACTTGTTAGGCTTCACGCCTCTTCTCTTCCTTCCACCGTACTCAACTCTCAATCGTTCAATCCCGATTGGACCTCGCAAGTATACCTTCCTCATGATACTCGCACACCGCGTAAACCACCAGTCCTCTTGATCTGGTGCTCTCTCCTTATGAGCGCCTGTCTTGACGTATGAAGCCCATTCCGGAGGTGTAATCTCCTTGCGAGCTTTGATGTCTAGTGCAAGACGCCGTATCAGAATGTCGGCGGGAATATCATAGACCGTGGGCATATGTTTGTCACCATACACATTGAGGTTCGTTCACCCTGCCTAGAGTCGGCCGGTGGCGTACCCCAGAAGGCTGGCCCCGCAATCTAGGGTCCGCATAAAAGGTTGTCGTTGCATTCGGCTCCGATTTGATGCATTAGACTCGGCTTGGACGCCACTAAACCGCGTCTAGCCATTATTTCTTGTAGACGACAGCTGTGTTGCCGCGCAAACCTGCCAGCTCAGCGCCAGCACGTTCACACAGATTTTCGAATAACATCTGTTTTGTCAGTTCTCCGTCAAGGGCACTACGCAGCGCTCGAACTTTGAAACATTTGTGTTTCTTGAGAAGTCGCTTCGCCTCTGATATGGTACTATCCGTGAGGCCGGCCTTTCCTATCTGAAGCATGACAGGGTCTTGCCAGGCGATATTGATTCTTGTGGAATCGAGATGAGGCTTATTGGGCATAATGATTCGTTGAAGCGTCAATCGTTCTCTTCTTTAAGGTTCTGACGTGGCATCATTGTTTCTTGGTATAGAAACGTCTTATTGCACCGCAATTCAAGCAAGTGACGGTTAGATGACTTGATCTATTATTACGCAGCCTTACTCTACAGTTCTGACCAGGCACAAACACAATCCCACATTTCTTGCAGAGCTGTCTTCCTATGTGGCGTGGTATTTTGATTCTGGCTTTCTGGGCAATCTTCCTAGCGCTGACCATTCTCTGCTGGGCAAGAGGTGGTTTCTGTGAGGCAACATCGCTCGCTTGTTCCCACAGGATATCGATTCTCTCTTGAGCGAGCCTTTTTGCTTGGGCCCTTGGCGCTCTTCTTTTCCTCACGAGCAGACAACTCGTTTGTCGAGTGATAGTCACATCGCTTAAATCGTTCGCACCCATCCGTTGAGAGAGGTCTGAACATGCTTCACGTGATACTTCTCGAGTGCGCAATCGAATTGGTTCCTAGGGAACTCACTAGCTTGAAAGAGATACAGGCGCACGCCAGACGCCGACGCAAAAAGCCCGGTCAGTTGATGCTAGATCAGACACATCATGGACGAGCAATGATACGCCTTGATGGCAAAGAAAAGCGCGGTCGTCCAGATATCACCTTTCTCAGTCTTCTGTCAATACTTGAAACGCCTCTATGCAAAGCGGGGCTCCTCACCGTTCATCTTCATCTCGTAGATGGTCGAGTGATAGAGATCAACCCCAATGTCCGACTTCCTAGAAACTATGACCGGTTCATTGGATTGTTCGAGCAGCTCTTGATGAAGGGCAGGATTCCTCCTGAGGGTGAGCCATTGGCGAGAGTGATTGATACTAGTCTCCCCGATTTAATCAGCAACTTCGCTGCTGGTTCTGGTGAATCATTGGTTCTCTTGGCAATAGAAGGTGGCACAAAGACCTCAGCTGAATCGCTGAGAAATGCATTACCACAGGATTCCTCTGTGCCCGTTATACTGGGTGTGGGGGCTTTTCCGTACGGCGATATGTCCGACTCTGTAAAGGAGCTGTTTAGCACGCACTTGGAACTCGACA
>DAOWNS010000070.1 GCA_030642465.1 Candidatus Thorarchaeota archaeon
ATCAAAGCTGGCATAATGGAGATTGCAGACATCTTTGTCGTCAACAAGGCTGACTATCCCGGGGCTGATAAGAAGGTCACTGAGATCAACGCAATGCTAGATCTCGATTCTCGTGAACGGAGTTGGCGACCCCCGGTATTACTTACCAATGCGCTCACCGGGGAGGGCATTCCGGAACTTGTAGATACGATAGGCAAGCACATGTCCTATCTGCAAGAAACCGGGCTTTTGAAGCAGAAGGGGCTTCAACGCAGCCGTGATGAGCTTGAACAGATAATGGAATACAAGCTGACCAGAGAGCTCTTCACAAGGCTCCGGGGCACTCAAGAGTACGAACAGGCAATCAAGAAGATAGCCGGGCGAAATGATGACCCGTACTCGGTTGCTGAGCGACTGATTGCCGACTTCTTGACCAGTGTTAGAGAGTAGGTGAAAAAATAATGGGATCTGAGAAAGATCTTCGCAAGACATTCAAGGAATGGGAAGAGGGTTCTGTCGCGAAGACACTGGCCAAGTTTCCCGAGAGGAAGGAGCGATTTGAAACGCTCTCAGGAATACCGGTGGACCGCCTGTATGGCCCTTCTGAGAAGGCGCTGAAGGATTATGGGCCTGAGCTGGGTTTTCCCGGTATGTTTCCTTTTACTCGCGGCGTTCAGCCTACGATGTATCGTGGACGCTTCTGGACGATGCGTCAATACAGCGGCTTTGCCACCGCGAAGGAAACAAACGAGCGCTTCAAGTTCTTGCTTGATCAGGGACAAACTGGTCTCTCCATAGCCTTCGACCTTCCAACTCAGATAGGCTATGACTCGGACAATCCTCTCGCCCAAGGTGAGGTTGGTAAGGTTGGAGTGGCAATCGATTCTCTAGCAGACATGGAGTTGTTATTCGATGGAATCCCTTTAGACAAGGTCAGCACATCTATGACGATTAATGCTCCTGCGGCCATTCTATTAGCAATGTACATTGCTGTGGGTGAGAAGCAGGGAGTGCCTATGAACAAGCTTCGCGGGACAATTCAGAACGATATTTTGAAGGAGTATGTCGCGAGAGGCACGTACATATTCTCGCCGAAACCATCCATGCGCCTCATCACCGACACCTTCAGATTCTGTTCGGAGAGCATGCCGCTTTGGAATACAATCTCTATATCCGGCTACCATATCCGAGAGGCTGGTTCGTCAGCCGTGCAGGAGGTCGCCTTCACACTAGCCAACGGGATTGCCTACGTTGACGCCGCTATCAAGGTTGGTCTCGATGTAGATTCATTCGCATCTCGATTATCTTTCTTCTTTGGCTCGCACAGTGATTTCTTTGAAGAAATTGCCAAGTTTCGGGCAGCTCGAAGGCTTTGGGCTAGGATAATGCGCGATAGGTTCAGCGCAAAGGATGACAACTCTTGCAGAATGAGATTCCATACGCAGACAGCTGGCTGTACGTTGACCGCGCAGCAGCCGGACAACAACGTGGTGCGGGTGACTCTTCAAGCCCTGCAGGGAGTGTTGGGTGGAACGCAGTCGCTTCACACGAACTCCCGGGATGAAGCACTGGCGCTCCCAACGGAGCAGTCAGTTCAAATCGCACTTAGGACCCAGCAGATAATCGCTTACGAAACCGGAGTGGGCGACACAATCGATCCGATGGCCGGCTCCTACTTCATTGAACACTTGACTGATGAAGTAGAGAAGCGAGCAATGGAGTACATTTCAAGAATCGATGATCTGGGCGGTGCTCCTGCTGCTATTGAGAAGGGATTCATCCAAAGGGAAATCAACGACAGTGCCTATAAATTCCAACAGGCTGTTGATAATAATACAAGAGTCGTAGTGGGACTCAACAGGTTCACCGTGGAGGAGGAGCAGCAGTTCGACTATCTAAGAGTGGACCCGGCGGCAGAAGCAGAGCAAATTGGGCGATTGCAGGAGATGAGAAACGAACGTGACCAAGCGGCTGTCGAGAATACACTTGAAGCGATGAAGTCTGCTGCAGAAAGTGATAGCAATCTAATGCCCCTGATTCTTGATGCTGTTAAGGCTTACGCGACTCTGGGTGAAATGTGTGGAGTATTGCGCAAGGTCTTCGGTGAGTACAGAGCGCCAGATATCCTGTAGGAAGCAGCAAGAGTGCCAATCGAAAAGATACGCGAGGCCTTATTGTGATCACGGTTCTGCGCGTCAGGCGGTGAATGCAGCTACCGTTTGGACAAGTGAGAGCTGTCTTGATTTGTGAGCCCAACATCAGTAGAGTTGAGTCGGGCAAGGGCAGCACACCTTGATGTCGTACAGGCTCCTCATGCTTCACGGTACAGAAGTACCCTTGAATGCTGTGATGTTCCGCTGATTGAGCTCTGTGTCATAGCTGTCGTCTTCGTTTTTTGATACATTATCATCAACAGAAACCCAGCAATCAGAAGACCGATTTCGAGGAGAGGCATCCTTGGTCCGTAGACGAATGCTTCGCTATTCAAGTAGAAACACCTGAACTGCCCAGAGAGGTTGAATCCGCTGTCCGACACACCCTTCTGGACCTGGAAGAATCCTAACGTTTCATTGCCATCATAGATTATTGCAGGCAAGTTTCTTGTAACAAATCGATAACTCCACTCTGAGTGAATGGCCAAACTCACAGAGTCCTGAACAGATATGTTGAACGACATCAGTGTATAATTGATGGGCGTACTTCCTAGTGAAAAGGCTCCACCCCCAGTAGTTATGAAATACGTGATTTCTAGTGAATTGTTTTGAGGATAGGATATCATATCTAGGTCTTTCGTCAGAGCGCATGTTTGAATAGTTGACTCATTTATCAGTAGATTCTGAAGATCATCAAGGACATAGAAATCTCTGGAAGACACGGTTTTCACATCTATCCATGAAGTGAGGTTCAGCAGGATGTCATAGCTTGCCCCGGTATCAGCGTAATGGGGTTTGGAGTTCTGTGCTGTTCCATCAAGCAAATCTCTTCCAAACGCAACTTGATAGAATACGCTGAAATACTGCATCTCCGTTACCCCTGAGAATGTTGTGTTTCCAGGAGATGTTATGTTTGCAGTCAAAGGGAATCCATATTCTTCAAGAAATGGCTCTTGGAGTCGACCACCTGTCCTAATCACCATATCTGTCGTACCCAGCAACATTTTTTGGGTGGCAAAGCCATCACACGTAAAGTACAAACCAATCATTGCTAAATCCAGAGTCAGGATCATGACGCCTACAATCAGGAAGGCTTTGGCTTGTTTCATAGTTCTCATCCAGTACAGGGAAATAATGGCATGTAAACACTTCCATCAACAATCAAGCCAAAATCCAAATGCTTAACCTTGTGAGAGAGGAACGCGACCAAGCAGCTATCGACAAGACACTTAAGGCTTTGAAAACGGCCGTAGAATGTGATAGCAATCTCTAATCTCTGATTCTTGATGCTGTCAAGGCTTACGCGACTCTTGGTGAGATTTGTGGAGTGTTGCGTGAGATCTTCGGTGAGCACAGAGCACCAGACATATTGTAGGGAGAGAGAAACGTGCCAATCGACAAGTTGGACCACATCGGAATCGCAGTGAAGAGCATTGAAGAGGGTCTCAAATATTACAGAGATGTGCTTGGGATGGAGTATTTGGGCGAGGAAGAAGTGACCGAACAGAAGGTGCGTGTGGCATTTCTCAAGCTTGGTGAGAGTAGGATAGAGCTTCTTGAACCAACTTCTTCGGACAGTCCGGTAGCGAAGTTCCTTGAAAAGCGAGGCGCGGGTATTCATCACATCGCGATTCTAGTCGATGATATCGAAGCCGCCTTGAGTAGCCATCGCAAAGCTGGGGCTCGTCTTATCGACGAAACGCCCCGAGTTGGTGCGCATGATATGTTGATCGCCTTCATTCATCCGAAGTCCACTGGTGGTGTTCTCATTGAACTATGCCAACGTCCACCCGAGTAAGCGCGGTGCGCGAACCAGAACTGTCTTCAAATTCTAAGAGGATTAAGAATCTCCTCTGCCGCACTGGCCACCCTCGATAGATCTTCCCGCTCCACCATTCTGTTGAGAACAAATCTAACGCGCTTTCCGTACTCTCCGTAAACGAGGATCCCTCGCTTCCTTAATTCCTTAGAGAATTCTTCAGCATCAATGTTGAAGTCGTTGAGAAGCACAAAAATGATATTGGTTTCGGGTTCGTCAACGATGAGGCCATCTATCTTCGAAAATACCTTGTAGAGAATCTTTGCATTTGCATGGTCGTCTGCCAATCGATCTACCATCTTTTCAAGGGCCACAATGCCGGGCGCCGCTATCAAACCTACCTGCCTCATCCCACCACCAAGACGCTTTCTGACTCTCCGGGCCGTGTGAATGAATTCCTCAGAACCCGCAATCATTGACCCTATCGGCGCAGAGAGACCCTTGCTAAGGCATATCTGAACGCTCTCAACGTCCTCAACGAGTTTCTTTGCAGGAATGCCAAGGCCAACTGCAGCGTTGAACAACCTTGCACCGTCGCAATGCACAAGAAGCCCATTCTCATGAGCCACATCTGCAAGTGCTTTGACCTGTTCTGGTCGCGTGATTGTGCCACCTGCGTAATTGTGCGTGTTCTCAATCACGACCATTGATGTTCTTGCGTAATGAGTATCATCAGGACTTACAACTGACTGCAGGGTTTCGGGATGAATGTAACCGCGAACCCCCTTCACAGGCTTGGGGAATAGGCCCCCCAGTGATGCCATTGAACCCGCCTCAAAGAGGAATGTATGGGACTGCTCTTCCACTACAATCTCATCTCCTCTTCTTGTCTGCGCTAAAAGAGCGATAACATTACCCTGTGTGCCTGAAGTGACTAGCAAAGCAGATTCCTTTCCCAGAATCCGCGCAGCTTTGTCTTCGAGGTCGTGGACGACTTCATCCTCGCCGATAACATCATCACCGAACCTACCTTCCCTGTGTGCACACACAATAGCTTCGATCATCTCGTCCGTCGGAAGAGTCACCGTGTCGCTTCGAAGGTCGATGGTCTTCATGATTGCCGTTGGAACTAATTTCTCGGTTTAGTCTTTCGGTGTACTGACCTTTGAATGATAAGAGGAAGTGCAAGAGCCATTTAGGGTGAAGTCGCATTGTACTCCATCAGGAACGCATAAAGGCGATGCCGATTGTTAAGCCCTCCACACACTTCTGAGATTAGGGGATAATTCGGTGACAGAGAATGAAGAGCTAGGATACATAGGCAAGGTGCGGCTCTTCAATACTGACGCAAAGCTCTATATCGCATTTAACGCAATGCGTGCATTCTCTCATAGCATGGGGGCAGTCATCTTCAATCTCTACATGATTGAGAGTGGCTTTGAGCCCGACTTTCTTGGTATATTCCTGGCAGTCGCGATGTTTGCTACGGCGGGCGTTTCCATTATTGCAGGACTATTTACCGACAGACGGAGTAGGAAGAATATCATACTCGTATCATCAGTCGTTTCCCTTTTCGCTATCACCCTTCAGTATACGGTGCTTGATGCATCTTGGCTTCTGATATCACAAGCTCTCTTTGGTTTCTCTAGCGCCTTTACAATGGTGGCTTGGGCTCCCTATATAACAGACTTGTCGACATCTAAGGAGCGCGCACACCTGTTCGGATTCAGCAGCGGCGTTGCATTGCTTGCAGTTTTTGCGGGTAGTGTCTTGGGCGGCTATTTGCCACATTTCCTCATGGGGCTACAAGATGTTGCTCCTACACTCTTCTGGGCTTACAGGAAAACCCTCTGGCTCAGTCTCATACCCCTCGCAGTTTCAACTCTGATTATCGTACCAATGACACGCGATCATCCCACCAGCGTTACTCGAAGCTTTGGCTTTGACCATATCAAGAATTCGGGGTTCATCGCCAAATACGCAGCCACTATCACAGTTGTTGGGATGGGTGCTGGGATCATTGTCATGTACTTCAACCTGTTCTTTTCATGGTGGGGCGCAGACTCTACTCTCATCGGTATAGTCTTTGGCCTCAACATTCTCGTCCTCTCGACCGCCAACTTCTTGGCGCCAGCCATGGCTGATCGCATTGGCAAGGTGAAAACCGTAGTAATCACTGAGGCTCTTTCAATACCATTTCTATTGATGCTTTACTGGTCACCTTTCTTCAGCTTGGCAGTTCTGGCATACATTGCAAGAGGCACGCTCATGAATATGTCCGGACCCATTTCTAGAACTTTCTTCATGGAAGGGCTTACTAAGGATGAGCGGTCTACTGCAATGGGTGTTGTCGGAACGGGTGACCGGTTCGTACGAGGCGTGGGTGCCATTATCGGTGGATGGTTTCTCGCAGCTGGGCTGTACAAAGAGCCCTATTTGCTAGTTTCAGGGCTCTACGTTCTATCAGTTGTCATGTTCTACTACTTCTTCAAGAATAAGGAACAGGAGATTGAAGCACTCGAAAAGGCTCAAGTCACATTGGTGGAAGAAGTCGAATCCTCTTCAGGTATTATCTGAAGTACATTTCCAGTGCCCGGCTCATCACATCTTCATCAGCTGGGAACACCAATGGGATTGCAGCATATGTTGAAGTGCAGGGATTTCCTTTGGCGACATGGAATACCACCTTTGGTCGACCATTCTCACCTGGGTGATCTATCTCCACAACGTAGCTCGTCACTGTAGACATTTGTCCTTCACCAGAGCTATGCTTGCAGATGCTCGACTGACTTGGACCTTCACCATGGTCCTTCAAAGCGGAAAAGACGCCCTGTACGTCAGTCACGTTTCTGAATAGCTCATAGCCACGGTCGACTCGTATTGTCGAGTTCACATAGCTGTCAATACCCTTTGAGCCCAACTGCTGTTTAACAATCTCCTCAGTATCAAGCATGATGTGATGTCCGGTGCGGAGCACTTTCCGTTCTGACCACTCGATTGAATGGTCGTTCCCCGCAATCTCAATGGCAAGCATACTGTCAAGGTCTGAAAGAATGAGGTTTCCCCACTGAAATTTCTTGCCGCTTTTAAGCTGGTTCACAGTCATTCTGAGACCGTCCTCAGCATCTTTGGCAAACATGAGTATCTGTTCGGTTAGGATGTCGTACGTCGGGTCTTCTGTTCCCATGACATGACTATTAGCTACTGCAAGGCCATATCGGTTCACGCCAATCGAGAGTCCATTAGTCTTGCCTGTAACCATGTCGATTCCCCTCACACCAAATGCATCGACATCGTGAAGAAGCGCATCCTTGTGTGCGGTTGAATACAGGTCTCTGTTCTTGAAGAGCAGTGTCTTATTGAGGTCACGAAGAATTACTGCACCTGCAAAGCTAGCCATTGTCCTCTCACACCGAATAGTAACAGCGTTGTCCCGCACACAATATAAGTCATCATTGTTTATAGAAGGTAAAGGCATGGCAGGGAGTCATCTAAAGCGGTCTTTTGGCGCTAGATGGAGCGTGAATGCGGTCGATCCTCGGGCTATCCTGAATGGAATTGATTTGGTTCTGCTTGAGCCAAACATTGTGTGTGTGAATGAGACAGAGTCAACGAACGCCTTGGCTAGGGTCATGGTTGAAGGAGGTCTCGGCGAAGGGCTAATCGCAGTTGCTGATCTGCAGACCCAAGGACGAGGGAGACATGATAGGAACTGGCATTCTCCCCTTGGTGGGCTTTACTTCTCTATAGTATTGAAGCCCCGAATCGCAGACGAAACTGCGCCATTGTTGGGGTTCCTTACAGCTTGTGCAATTGCCACTGAGATTCGCGAGGTTCTTGGTTTGGAGGTTTCTCTGAAGTGGCCCAATGATATCTTGGTTGGTGAACGAAAGCTGGGCGGCATTCTCAGTGAAACCGTTTCGACGAATGGCAATCTGTTAGCCGTTATTGGGGTCGGCATCAACCAGAACGTGAAGAGAGAAGACTTGCCAGCTGAGCTACAAGATAGTACTACTACAATTCTCACCGAAATCGGTAGAGAAACGTCAAGAGAAAATCTCATCTCAGCCATCATCAGTGGAATCGATTCCAGACTCAATCGAGTGGAGTCTGATTCATCGTTTAGCTCAATCCTTGATGAGTGGACCAGTCACAGCAGTACCATTGGCAGGTCAGTTCGCGTTCGTAATGGATCTGAAGTCATCGAAGGACTTGCTATCAGCATTGGCCCTGATGG
>DAOWNS010000006.1 GCA_030642465.1 Candidatus Thorarchaeota archaeon
ACATGCGCTCTGGGTTATGCTGTTTCTCGAAGAGGTGCAGACCATCAGCGTCACGGAGCATATGGTCCGGACCTGAAAGGCACAGTCGATCGTTTCAGTGTTGACAAGGGTCGTGGACAGCTTGTCATAGATGGGGAAGATGTGTACAGTGTGATAGACTCACTCATCCTTTGCAAATTCAACAGGGGGATTTGGAACTATGATGAGATGGCTCAGATGTACACCTATGTCACCGGTTTACCAATGACTGGTGAAACGATACGTCATGCTGGGGAGAGAATCAGCAATTTAGCGAGAATATACAATATCCGTGAGGGTCTTGGTAGAGCCGATGATAACTTACCCATACGGTGCATGACGGATCCCATCAAGTCTGGTGTAGCAAAAGGCAGTCTGGTAACTCGGAAGGAACTGGATATCCTGCTCGACGGCTACTATGAATCACGTGGTTGGACTAACGAGGGAGTACCAACCAAGGCAAAAATCGACGAGCTAGGTCTGAGTGAATACTACAAATACATTGAGGGGTTGGCCAAGAAACCGAAACCCCGAAAGGCTAAGAGCAAAGGGAGGGCTAAGTGATGTCAAAGAGGGAACACAAGTTTGTTTCTGCAGACCCAGAGCTATGCACTGGATGCACTCTGTGTGAGTACGCATGTGCCCTTGAGAAGGATGGCGTATTCAATCCGCTGAGGTCAAGGATTAGAGCAGTCCGGCTCTATCCAAGCGGCAACATCGCAATCACATGTAGACTCTGTGAGAGTGCCCCCTGTGTCATTGCTTGTCCAAGAGATGCCCTTACTCAATCAGAAGAGAACGGCACAATCATAGTAGATGATGACAAGTGTGACGGCTGTGGGTGGTGTCTTGAGGCCTGTGATTTTGGCGCTATCACTATACATCCTGTGACAAAGAAAGCAATAGTGTGTGATCTCTGCGATGGAGAACCCAAGTGTATCGAGATATGTCCCGTGGAGGCGCTTTCCCTCGCCAGTCGGGATACTCATGCCACAAAGGCTCGGATAGAAGCCTCAAGGAAGCTCCTGAAGGCGCAAGAAGAATCAGAGTTGTAGAGTTGGCTGAACTCACGTTCGGTCCTTCTCTTTTCTTTTTCTCTCAGCTATTTTACGAATGAGCTGCTTTACTGCGCTCTGCTCTCCATGAATCACCACAAGTTTTGGTGATTCCTCCTTCATAGAAAGTCCTTGACTAGCAGCTGTTTCTCTCAGCTCGTCAATGGTCACTGTATCGCCAATCTCAACTCGAATCCAGTAGTCGCCCCTAGGTACTCCCGATGGAAATCCTCTCTTTGTACCCACCGGCTCTGGTTTGCTGTGCCGGGCTTTGCCTATCTTCTCAAGCCAGTCATTGGAATACTCCTTGCCAATCTCTTTCTCAGCCAAGTTGAGTAGTTCTGACTCCAAATCAACGAGATACGCTTCGAGTACCGCAGTTGTTTCCTCATAAGTCGGATCAGCTTCGTGAATTGCAATGGTCGCTCGCGTTGTGCGAAGTTTCTTTGCTATGTGGTTTGGAATGGCTACTCCCTTCGCCTTTAGCGCAGGCACAAGCTCTTCAAGGGCTTTCCAAGCAGCAGAATAATTCTCCATTTTTCTTCAGCTCCAATCTTTCCTCACAGAGTGACCGACTCACGCTGTCTGCTCCATTGCAATTAGGAAACCTTCGGGTTTCACTTTTAGCTCATCCAAAGCCAGCTCTTCAGCTGGTATTCCCATTGCTAGGCCTAGTAGTTGAGTGAAGTGTAGTACTGGCATGTTGTAGGTTTCACCAAACATCTTCTCAGCAGAGGACTGGTGTTGGTCATACATCAAGTGACAACTAGGACATATGGTAGTCATTGCGTCCGCTTGAGCATTCTTGACGTTACGGAATTTGTTCGCGATTAGATTCAAAGGCAGATCAAGATTGACGCCTGCTATCACTGCACCACAACATTGCTTCTCGTCGACATACCTCACAGGCTCAGCACCCAGCAGTGCAATGAACTCTACAAGGAATTCTGGATCCTCAAAGTCGTCAAAATCTAGATATTTGGAGGGCATCAAGAGATGACAACCATAATGAGCGGCTATTTTCATACCGTTGAGAGGACGCTTGATGTAGGTCTTGAGTTTCTCGAATCCAATGTCTTCAACCAACACTCTCAGCAGATGCTTGACCTCTATGGTACCTTGAAATTCCGCACGAATGGTTTTGAGGTAACTGTTGACACGTTCTCTACTCTTTCTGTTTCCTTTCAGAAGTTTGTTCGTCTTCATGAGCTGTCCTGTACAGCCAGAACAGAGTGTGAGTATGTCTAGACCCTTCTTCTCTGCGATGGTTAGATTTCGCGCAGACAGAGCAAGAGTCATCTCGTGGTTGACTGCATCAATCGGAAGCCCGCAACAATTGGCTCCTTTCATCTCTACGAGTTTTATACCAAGCTCCTTCATAACTCTCCTTGCAGATATCTCATAGGCGCGTTCACGTAGAGGGGTTGCACAGCCCAGATAGAATGCATATTTCAGCACGGCGTCCTTCTTCGACTCTGAATTTCCTGCTTTCTCCGGCTTGCCACTCATTCTTTGTCCTCCTTCTCAGCGATTGTTTCATGAAAACCCGTGGCTTTAGCCAGCTTTTCCATATGTGCTGGCGGTGCTTCAGAAAGCGGCGGGAGTCCTATCGCTATTCTCTTTTTCATCTTGAATTTTGAGATCTTGTGTGCATAGCCTGCGTCTAGGATGTTCTTTCCGACATCTCGATAGACCCTCGGTATGTACCCCTTTTTCACTGCCAGATTCTGGAACACGCGAAGCACATCTTTAACTTCTACACCCTGAGGGCAATGATCGGTGCATGTGTAGCAGGCGGCACACAACCATATTGTGTTGCTGGAGAGAAGCCGCTCCTCAAGTCCTAGTTGGGCCAGCTTTATTGCCGTACGGGGGCGGTACGAGTCTGTGATATCCGCTATCGGGCAGCAGGAAGTACAAGTCCCGCATTGGAAGCAGTACTTGAGGGTTTCTCCGCCAGGCATGCTCAACACTTCATGCTTGAACTTTGGATCAACCCTTGAGGGTGTCTGCAACTTCACCCCATCAGATTCTACAGCATTATCGGTCATATCATCCACTTCGTGAGTCTGAGAATGCGTTGCTTTCGGTTCCAAAATACAAGTTTTAACGTTTGCGAAGTGTGAGCTTCAATTCTGGGAAAATCAAAGCGGCACATGGAGCCCCGAACGGAGCCCCTATTTGCCCGTAATGTGACTAGTGGCGGTCTACTTGTGAATGATTTCTAGATTCTCAACTAGCTTTACACAGCTGCCTACAAGACATTGCCCAATCGGGCAGGAGTTGACTGCGATATCGAAGAGTCTCTGGACCTTCTTATCAGCAACACCTTTCTGCACGGTCACCTTCGTGTTGATGTAGATGGCAGTGAAGGCGCTTAGCTGAGTTTCCTCGTCGGTTTCATAATCGCCTGTGATATCAGACGTCAGGCCTAGGACCTCAATTCGACCCTTGCCACATGCAATCTCGAAAATGATGTTGACGCAGGAACCGATTGAAGCAAGGAACAACTGGTGTGGGGTTGTTGTTCCCGGGTGGTTCGTCAATTCCGGTGGTGCACACACAGCGGCGCTTTGGTAGCCGCCAAGCGTAATGTGATGAACTTCAGGAACAGTGGTTCTCTCTAGTGTAGCTTTGAACTGTTTTGCCATTGCACTTCCACTCTGTTAGATAAAACGAGCGCAAAGCGGAGTCACATTGACGCTGCGTTTCCTGTTGGCCCAATCCCTTCGCCACTTAAACCTTACAGTTTCTACCCTAATATCCAACGAATGGCCATGTTCTGTAACCAATCCGCTCTATTGAGCTTCTATTTACTGCTGCACATCATCAAAGGTAGCTACCCGCATGGTAGCAGGTTTCTTTTCGATGTCAGCTTTAGCAGCGCCTATCAACAACTTCACTTTCTTGCTGTTCGCCACGTCGACTAGGCGTTGCGTAACAACACCATCGAAAATCACCGCATCAACGGAATCCTGTGCCTCCAATGTCTTGGCTAAATCAGCAACTCCGCATTCAACTAGGATCTTCTGGTCGCTGCCAAACAGAATAGCTTTGAACGATTCCTTGATATTGGTCACCGCCTTAATGTAAGCCGCATCTACATTCTCAGCCGACAGTCTGGGTGTTCTGCCTCTTCTCGGTGTTTCAGCACGTTTAGTCGTAGTTCTCCTAGGCGCCCGATCTGTCGTAGTCCGAGCCTTATCCGGTGTCCTAGAACGTGTGGTTCTAGTCTTCCCAGTCTTTCGAAACGCATCCTCCTTCCTAGGCTGGCGCCGTGTCTTTGCAAGTGCCTTTGTCTTCCGACCACTAACGAGAGCCAAAGCTTGATCCGCTGGTATCCTAGTCTGTAAAGCCTTAGTCACTTGGCGACGTGAGAGGTCTTCGACCTCCTTTCCCGCAGGAGCTCTTGCGATATAGTCTACATTGGCTACTTGCATTAGTTCGCGAAGGATTAGGTCTCCACCACGGTCCCCATCAAGGAACGCGATTGTTTTCATCCCTCTCTTCTTTGTTAAGTCGATGACTGTCTTGGGGACACGGGTCCCTTCAACGGCGATTGTGTTGTTGATTCCCATCTTCATCAGGTTGATTATATCCGCCCTGCCCTCAACAATGATAATCTCTTTGCTGCCAGCCAGTTCTGGACCTGCTGGAAGCTTATCCAGCCCATACTTGGCGACATTTCTCCTGCCGGCCTTCGTGACTGCAGACGTTATCTCTTCCGACCCAGGGGCAATGTCCTCTTCCCATCCTTTGAGTATGCTAATTGCACGGCTCACAACTTTTCTTCGCTTAGCGCCTCGGATGTCCTCAAGTTTCAACAACGTAACCTTGGCTGTACAAGGGCCTACCCGATCTACGGTTTCTAGGGCTGCTACCAAAATTGCTGTGGTTGTCTTATTGAGTGACACTGGAATCACTACTTCGCCTTTGCTCCTGCCGCCTTGGGATCTGACGACAATCTGAATTCTTCCGACTCTCCCTGTTCGCTGAAGTTCTCTTAGGTCAAGGTCCTCCCCGAGAAGACCCTCAGTCTGTCCGAAAACCGCCCCAACGACATCCGGCTTGTCAACTACCCCATCTATTTCGATCTTTGCTCTAATGACGTATTTTGCTGTAGAGCTATCGAAGTCTGTACCCATCTATTTTCTACTCCTATTGTCTTCTCATATGATACTGCCATGTGTACGCCTCCGACTGATCGAGTTTCCGTTTCGTTTGCTCGTTACGGCCTATGCTATCTCTTCCCATTCCGTTTGGAACGAACTACCAACTACCGTGGTAGTGATTCTTGACCTTTGTGAAATGATGATCGTGATGTGATAATCGTGTAAATGGTCCTTAGACCAACGCAACGGTTTCTTACGGCTCGCTCTTGAGCCAGAGGAACCACATGACATTTGTAATATGATGATTTTATGATATGCAAAGCTTCACCGGAACATGTCCAGTGTTCTCTACACACAGAAAAAAGGAATGTATCTATTTGAAGCTGTCGCTGTTAACATAATGAGCTTGCATCCCAAATGCCTCTGCTTAGCCTAGCGATTTCGATTCGCGCCAATTAACAACGCTAATAACAATCCATGCGTGCATTCTCAAGTCCGGATTTAACACGCCCGGCCGCGAGGGCGCACTGAGATTTGCTCGATGAGGTGTTGCGCAAAGGCTGGGAAACAGTCTGGATTCAGCCTGTTGAATACCATTTGGACGAGCCACAACGGACTCGTATGATAGGGATGCAAATCCTCAGATGAATCATGGGTCACCCTGGTTTCGTACATTGACAGGCCGGCCAGTGCCATAATGCCCCGGCACGAGACAGCTCAGTGGAGCCGGAGGTAACCTCCGATGCTGTGATACTGGGAGTTAGTGTGATGGGACACAGGCATTGGCCACCATCGCAGCTAAACTTCTACAATTTCGCCGGGTTTGATAATCTCAACCTTTACTTCTGGAACTTGCTTGGCCACAAGACGCTTGAACTCTGCAGGGTCTGCTCGGATTGCCGGGAAGGTGTCGTAATGCATGGGAATCACAACACGTGGTTTGATTAGCTCAGTAGCCATGGCAGCCTGATGGGCATCCATAGTATAGTAGGATCCAATCGGCAGAAAAACAACATCGGGTTTGTAGAGCTGTCCAAACAGCTTCATACTGGCGAACACACCGGTATCCCCTGGATGATAGAAAGTGCCACTAGGAAATCTGACGATGAAACCAGTAGGCGCTCCCACTCCACATGAATGAAATGCTTGCACCAGGGTTACGGTTACACCATCAATATCCACACTCCCACCAATGTTCAGAGTATGAACGTTCTTGACACCACCCTGCTCTCGCGCTTGGATTGCCAGCTCGTTAATTGCCACGAAGTAAGCTCCGGTCTTCTTGCAAATCTCGAGAGCTTCTGAATAGCCATGATCCCCGTGATCATGTGTGACAAGCACAATGTCTGCCTTGGCTACATCCTTGACCTTTATCGGGGACGTTGGACCGTTCAACCAAGGATCAACGTATACAGTCTTGCTATCTGCCTCAACCTTGAATGAAGCGTGACCGAGATATGTAATATTCATCATATCACTCCCTGAACTATTCTAAGTCCATACTTGAGCAGTTTCTTACTTCAATGCTTTGGCTTGCCTGAAACGTTACGCAATTGTTGATGGCGCGCGTTTCTTGTGCCACCCAAACAGCTTTAAGACTACACCTGAGGCAGAGTGCACGATCATTATATGACAGTTCGTCCGAATCCAGATTTTATCAAGGCTGGAGCTATTGCCGCAAAGGTTCTGAGCGAAGTTGTTAAAGAAGTCCGACCGGGTACAAAGGTCATTAGGATTTGCCAGTTGGCTGACCGGAAAATTGCAGAGTATGGAGGTAAACCGGCTTTTCCCTGCAATGTCTCGATAGATGATGAAGCTGCTCATTACACCAGTCCTCGCGGGGACAAGAAGGTGTTCCCTGACAAAGGACTCGTCAAGGTGGACCTAGGGGCACACGTGAACGGTCAACTATCTGATACGGCAGTAACAGTAGATCTAGATGGATCTTACGAGAAGTTTATCGCAGCAGCAAAGATTGCACTTGAGAAGGCAATCGAGGTAATCGAACCTGGTGTGAAGCTTGGAGAGGTAGGGTCTGTCATCGAGAGAGAGATAAAGAAACATGGTCTACGTCCAATTCACCAACTCTCTGGCCATCAGTTAAAGCCTTGGATACTTCACGCAGGAAAAACTGTACCGAATGTTGGCACGCGTGGAAGCGAGAGGATGAACATTGGTGAAGCCTTCGCAATCGAACCCTTCTCCACCGACGGCAACGGAACAGTCAAGGGCAGCAATGATGCATACATCTTTTCAAATGTCATGTCCAGCAAGAAGAAGCTGGACCGCCTGTCTGCACAGATTCGCAATATAGCTCGGAGGAGATTTGGAACACTGCCATGGGCAGGAAGATGGCTAAATGACAAGAAGATAGATGTTACAGCAGCTCTTCACTCCCTCTTAAGGGCCGGTGCCATCAGAGCCTATCCTGTCCTCCTTGAAGGCAAGGGCGGCATGGTTGCCCAGTTCGAGCACACGGTTTTTGTTGCGGAGGAAGGGGCGATTGTTACCACTCTGCCCAACCGACAGTAATTGGCGCGTTCAAAGAACTTCTTAAGAGCGCTGCACGAATCACTTTTGCGTGCACATTAATGAATGTAAAACCTAGTCCTGCTCAAGTGAAGGCGGGCAAGATTGCAGCCAGGGTCCTTCGAAGCACCTGTGATGAGGCAAAGCCAGGGGCTTTGGTCCACACAATCTGTAGGATTGCTGAGAAGAAGATAATCAAGTTTGGCGGCATTCCTGCCTTTCCATGCAATATTTGCATAGACCAGATCGCTGCACACTACACATCACCCAAAGATGGTCGCGTAAGAATTCCAGATTCCGGTCTAGTGAAGGTTGACATAGGTGTACACATCGATGGATACATCGCCGATACTGCAAGAACTATCGATGTGGACGGCACGTTGGAGGGCTTCGTGGCAGCAACAGATGACGCACTGGATGAGGCAATCAATCTGATCAAGCCCGGATTACACCTTGGAGATGTGGGCAAGATGATTGAAAAAACAATCAAGGCATATGGTCTCCGTCCTATCAAGAATCTCTCTGGCCACAGTTTGAAGCGGTACAAACTACACGCAGGGAAGACGGTGCCAAATGTCAAACGACGAGGGACTGAGAAAGTGGAGATTGGCGATTGCTATGCCATTGAGCCTTTCGCCACAAATGGGACCGGTACTGTGATAGATAGTGACTTTGTCTACATATTTGCGAACACGGGCATAAACGAGCCTCTTGAGGGGTTGACAGAGAAGCTTAGGCTGCATCTTCGGGAGCGCTACGGTCCGCTTCCTTTCGCATCACGTTGGATAGGAACATCTGGCACGCAGATTGACATAGGTGATGGGCTCAAGGAGTTGCTAGCGGCCAAAGCAATCCAGGGGTATCCTGTGCAGGTTGAGAAGAAGGGCCGCCTAGTGGCCCAGTCTGAACACACAGTCTTCATTTCAAGTGAAGGCCCGATGATACTGACCAAATCAGATTAGAACCTGTGCTTTTCCGGTTCTTCTCTGACGACGTAAACGCCTTCTATTGTCATCTTTCCACTGCACTTGGGGCAATTCGCTTCCACGGGCTTGAGAATATAGTCGCCTTTCTCGTAGTCACGTATCTCCTTGAAGTCGCACCCGTTACACCTGATCTCTGTGACTGTCGGAAGGGATGGGGTTTCTTCCTTCTTCTTTCTGCCCGCAGTCAATAAGCTGAATCCCAATGACATCACTACCAAGCCGACGACGAACAGAACAAACGATAGGTCTCCCACATTTGGGCCCATCCCATACATCAGAATCAAAGCCCCGCCAGCTGTCAAGGCCCCGCCAAGTATCTTAGAAATAATTCCCATGAAAACACCTCAGAGACCTATGCCAATTGTATTCCCGATGCCCACGAGGATTACCTTGTCCCCTGGCTTGGTCCTCTTCGTAATCGCGATCTTGATTCGTTCGATGACCTCAGGAAGCGAATCAAGTACTCGCTTGTCCATTACTCCAACAGCTGCTGCCTCATCTTCCTTGACCACTATTGCTTCGATGCCGATTCCGTGGTCAGTTGCAGCCTGTTCAATTGCGTGTTTCTCCGGCCCTAGGTCACCGATTGCCGCGCCGGTTCCCTCTGAAACTCGACCCATCTCTTCGCCCTCAAGTTTGAGTGCCGCGTCGACTGTAATTATTCGAGCTATCTTTCCCTTGTTATCTTCAACAATCTTCTTCACTGCAAAGCCGGGTTTGCCCACTGTTCCGCCGGGACCAGTAGCTCTCATGGCATAAACGGATCGCCCCTCAACTTCAATGGGATAGTAGCCCACTTCTTTGCTAACCTCATGAACATAGGTTTCAGGAGTTGCATCATACTCCCTCGCCAGCTTGGTGACGACTAGCGGACCAATGCCATCCCCAATTGGTTTCCCTAGAGAGAATGCTTCCATTGCGTCGGAGTATGCTTTGGCAAGACGCAGTAGCTCCGGCATTATCATCTGAACCTGCATTATCATGATTGTACTGCCAGTCTTCTTGCCAAGCAGGTAGAAGTGTCGCACAATCCGAAAGATTAGGCTCAATACCTGGGTCACTTCCAGAGTGTTCTCAAGATTCATTCTTTCACTGTCACTGGCATCCGGAGTTAGATCAGTGACAAACTCTTGGAAGCGATCTCTGCGTTGATCAAGAAGGTGGTCTAGACGCTTCAAGATTCCAGCTGGATCCAAATCTACCGGCATGATAGTGAAATAGTCCAGCCATCGGTCAATTTCCTTGGCAACTGCCTCCTCTTCTGTGCCATGCTCTTTGAATGCGTCAATGGCAGATTGCCTAGATGAGATTGCCATGCGCTTTAGCTCTATCAGACCGGCTTCAATCTGCTTGAGCCATTGCCACACCTGTATTTTCTGGCCATAAAGGCTCATTATCATGATGAAGGCAAAGAATACGAGGTTGAGTATCCAGCTAAAATCGCCTTCTGGCAGACCGATTTGCATGCCACATCAGACCAAAGGTTGTCCTTTAATCCTTGTGAACGATGCAAGAAAACGGGTAGTGGCTAGGACCAATCAGGTTCTTCCCTTGGCGACATCGGAGTGCCAATGTAGAATCTATTGAATTAATCAGAAAAGGGAAAAATGTGCCAGCTCAAGGGCTTGTCACGGGCTCGCGCACCGCACATTTCCCTTGACGGACATCGGGCTTAACTTCTGAGATCGGAACGAGATCAGGTGAACCCCGACGCCTTTGGCCGGCATCGTTCTCTGTCCGGTTACATTGCGTTTTAAACCTTACCTTGGGTCAGCTGTGAGCGTGTCGAAAAAAGACCCCAAGGATGGTGGGGCGAGTGGGATTCGAACCAAGTCATTCATCCTCAATCCACCATTTCTCCAGATCAATTCCATTATTGGCAAACTCATCATGAATTCTTCTTCTCAAGGACGCTCTCATTATCTTCCTTTTCTTCACGTCATTGGGAGGAGCTACCATGGCTAGCTTCATAGCTTCATGGATGTTGGCTGTTCTTGCCACCCAACTAACAGAAACCCTAGCAGTCTTTTGATGGTATCTAATCGAGTAGGGCGAAACCACCACCTTGACTCCAAGACTCTCAGCAATACGTTTTTCATTATTGATTAGGTTGTTTGGATTCTTGAGAATCTTCTTCTCCAATTCTGCTGCTATCTGAGCAATTTGGTGGGATTTCCCTTTCAACTCAATTAGCTTGCCCATCGAAAGCCGCCGACAGTTTTTTCCTGGTTTACCATGTTCAATGATAAGACTCGCTTCCTCCTGACTAATGATTGGAAACGCCCCAAACTTTCCGGTTTTGTTACCAGGATGCAATGCATGTGAGTGCGTCCAAGACATCCTGCTTGATTTGACTGTGCCATCTTGTGGAATCAGTTCTTCCATAAATGCACCTGATGCTCTCCATGAGCTTTCAATAAGTGCAGGGTCAAATCCTGAATTTTGAACAGTCTTGTCACTTGGTGATAGTGACCAATACTGCAACGCTTTACCTATGGGACTTGGAAAGCATGAAGTATAGACGTTATCTCTTTCAATGTAGACAGGTTTCAATTCAATGTCCCCAAATTCCTTGAGAATCCTCTCAACGATTCTAATGCGTTCAATCTCAGGTTCGAAGTACTCGATTGCTCCATTTGGTCTAAGATAACAATCACTGACAACTATTGCGACAATACGTGCCACTAGGATTCTCAAATCCTCCCCATCAGGGAATTTTGGATTCCTGATGCCTCCCTGTCCATTGTGGCCAGTAATCTTTGATATGCGTCCCTTAAAGTCAGCTAGAACCCTGCCCGAAAGGTCAACGAGCAGAGACAAAGAATCTCCGCGAACGCGATTGTACCTTTTATTGATGAAAGATATATCGCTAGATTTCGATGTCATTTGAGGAAGCAGGTCGTTCAGATGTTCTATGGTGCTGCAAACTCCTCCTTTCCTCGTCCCCTCTAATACTCCCTTCATCTCGGCCATGAATCTCGCCAATTCATCCTTATCATTGAAGTAGAAGAATTGGGTGCCATAAGCATTAATTAGCCTCATAGGGGTTAGATCCGGTTTCCAAATGTAGAGTCTGCCATCTACAAAGCCCAGTCGAAGGCGACCATCGTCCTTTTCGAAACCCAATCTTTCTCTCACTGCCTGTTCCAATGAATTCCGACTCAATTGGAATAGGTGCTCCAAGTTTTCGAAATGCTCAGGTGTCACACCCAAATCACTTCGGAAATCTGAATAGAACACCCGTGATGTAGAATTCGGAAGGCTCTTGCAGAGTTGCTCAACTACGTCAATCAATCCATCATAGGTCCACTTCTTATTTCGAGTCCTTAACGAAATTTCCTGAACTCTGGATTGTGGAATTTTATGAAGTCCTCCAAATGTTGTTCTTGATTGTGCTTCAATTGAATCATCATCAATGCTTTCTCGGTGACTTGCGAAGTCTTCGTGCTCAGCCCATTCACTCATGATACGTTCCTGCTCAAATCGACGTAGCTTTGCGATCACCTGCGGTCCCTGTCCACTCCTCCATTTTACAATCCGGTCCTTGGAAACTCTATAAATCTCAGCTAATTCCAATTGAGTCCTAGACCAGTCATCCTTAACCTCGAAGTACTTCTCACAATTCTCGTAACTGTCTTGCTGCAAAACTGGGTATTCCTGAAGTAACCTCTTGACATCCTCCATGGACTTGATGGGGACCTCTGGAGGGCCTTCATTTGATATTTCGAATAGCCTTCTAAGTTCAAAACCTTCAAGCAATTCCAAGAGCTTCGGTAGGTTCTCTTCGCTGCTCCAATCGAATGCTCTAGACAACGACAGACCATGTTCTTCTGCAAATTTGGATACGTCCACATCGTCCCTTTGAAGGGCTTCCTGCAGGGTGAAAAATACTCTAACCTCGCTATGCGCCTTGTCAAAACTCTTCTTCAACCTCAATTTGGGATGGTACTTGAGAGCCACTTCATACTCCTTCCGGGTCTTGAGGATTGGATTCCTCCGTCGGGTACTATTGGCACCTAAGTCTAGATCAGCTTCCCCCTTCTCCATTACTGTATTTACTCCATTTCGTTTCATTCGCCCTTCCCGTTGTTTCTCAGCTAACACGTTAATTAGCTGGGGGCGGCCCTCATCTCTGAGCCAACGGACTACTTTATCCATAGTGAGATTAAACCTCATAGCCAGCTCCTTGACTTCATCTACCTTGAACCGTTCCTTACCTTGAATGATGAGCGTGGCAATCTTGCCCTGTCGCTTTGCTGCCATGACCTCTGTCCACGCTTTGACTTCGTCATAGTGCCATTCGAAATGAGGGGCACTCCTCTTCCCCATATCTATCTCAAACAAGGACTCATACGACGAATCGCTTGCCGATAAACTCTGCAGCAGAGCACGTAAAGGCGAAAGCTTCTTATCAGCCTCCACGTTTGCTCACATACCCGTTGCGGCATTGGGGACGTGGCCTAGTCAACGATATGGCGTGTCCATATGCGTCTAGAACGGTATGGCGACGGGCTCCAGATCTTATGAAACTAAGGGGTCATAACGAAGAGTCACTCGTCGATCCCGAGTTCGAATCTCGGCGTCCCCACCATCTCTTAACCTTTCGCCGACGATAGATGTGCAGACAGATTTGATAATAAGCGGAAGTCATTCTTGAATTATCATGAGCCCCAGCGATAGCAAACTTCACGGCATAGCCGGGATTGATGAGGCTGGCCGCGGTCCACTAATCGGCCCTCTTGTCGTTTGTGGAGCGCTTTTCGAGAAAGAAGCGATTCGCGATTTGAATGATTTGAGAGTGAAGGACTCAAAGATGTTGACTCCAAGGCGCCGAACGCAGCTATTAGAACCAATCAAAAGGCTTGCCAGCAAGATTGAATTGCGGTTCATATCAGCGTCTGAAATCGACAGGCTGAGAGAACAAAAAGTGAATCTGAATGAAATTGAAGTTCGTGCGTTTGTTTCTATTGCCCAAGCTCTGAAACCCTCCTCGCTCTATCTGGATGCTGCAGACGTCAAGGCCAAAAGATTCGGAATAGCGGTTTCCGAACGAAGCGGTCTGTCGAAGTTGCGGTGCAAAGTCGTGTCAGAACACAAAGCCGATTCGAAACACCCTGTTGTTTCTGCGGCTTCTATCGTGGCCAAGGTAGAGCGTGATGAAACCATCAAGCGTCTTCATGAGGAGTTTGGAGATTTCGGCTCTGGCTACCCATCAGATCCAAAGACTATCAGGTTCGTCCGGAACATCCTATCCGAGTCACGAGAAATGCCAAATATAATCAGGCACAGTTGGAAATCAGTCAACAGAATACGAGCTGAACTAAGAACTGACCAGTTGAGGCTCGGCTAACTCAGTCTATGTGCTTGATCTCTCATCTAGTATCTTCTTAAGGTCGCGTGGCTTTTCAATATCATCCAGTTCGTGTTGTCTAATCACTGGCAAATCTGACACGCTCTCTTGCGCCTGACCTTCTTCCACAATGATGAGTGCATCAGACTCTATGATGCTGGAAACACTCTTCAGAATCGCAACGCGTTTCTGAAGTCCTCCGCTTTTCAGTGAGCCGACTCCGGACATCAGTGGAGGTCCTTTCTCTTTTGCTGCCACGTTGAAGGGGGCACGATCAGTCCAAAGCACTTTCATACCTATTCGGTCAAAGAAGTCACTCACTCTTCTCTCAAGATTCGGAATTTGCATTGGCTTTCCTGGGTCGGCAAGTTGTTCTCTTTCCAATGGCTCACTAAGGACATCAATGGGTATCACAAGATCAGTTTCAAGCACCTTCTCTAGGCGGTCAGCAACGTTGGTGCTGATATCCATCTCATCCTTCTCATATGCCAAAATAGCTCGGGCTGAAACTTCGATACATTCAGCCAATTCCTCTTTTGTCATATTCTGGGAAAGCCGCACCTCTCTGAGCTTTGCACCATCGATTGCAACAAACCGTCCACCTCGCTGGATGAACTCGCGAGGCATCTTCCTTTCTGCAATTATGCCATGTAGACTAGTCGGTGCGATGGTTGAAACTCCATATCTCTTGTACACCACGCCAGAGCTGAGGGCGCCTCTCCGAGTTCTCATTCCTATTATGAGCGGAGTAGCGTTGAAGAAATGCGCAACAAGCTGAAGTGCAATTGCGTCCTCACTAGTCAATGAGTCGATATTGGCCAAGACCTTTACAAGTATGAGTTGATCTTCCCTACGCGCCACTAAGTCAAAGCAGCTCGGACGCACATCACACTGTGATGATGGACTAAACCCAGCTTCCTCTAGCTGAGTAGTCACATCGCGAATGAGCTTAGTTCTGGCCTTGGTCAAAGCAAACGTCTCTCATCCAACTTACGAGTGTAACCTTTTCAGGATTCCTGCTTGTACATGTGAAGGCATAAATCGCTCACTCTAGCTTTCCGCGATTCGTTTCAGTAGACATTGTGAATCCTAAGCAAGTGGTGGATGGCAACTCACGACGTAGTATTTGCACGTGAGGTCTTGCCAGTCGATCATTCATTTCCCACCCCGGAAGCTTATCCCATTCTAGGTCAACATCTCCTACGATGAGATGCTGAATGAGAAATAATTCCACTTTGCTACCTGTGACGGTGTGCATTCCTGGCCCACGGTCGATGCGTCTTAGAATCACTATTGGCAACCATATATCGCCGTGGAACTTCCGCGGAACAATCTCTCCGAGCTTCGCGATTTCCTCCTTATGAAAGGCTGAGGTTTCGCCATTGCGCGTGACATATTGGGGCAATTCTGCAGCAATCAGCTCCTTGAGAGAAACTCTCCGTCTTGGCAAGTCATCATTGATAGAGTCTATGTCATGTTCCAGTATTTTATCGATGAAAGAACCCACTGAGTGACCCCCATCATCCCTTAACTCGTACAACTACCATCATGTGATCCTTCTCCAGAGGTTCAAGATCTACCATTTCCACAATCTCAAGACCGTAATTTTCGAGTGCGGATATCTCTTTCTTGTAGACCACCTTGACATCAGCTGTTGAATCAATGCTGCGCGCTTTGATAGCAATCATACCCCATGCTTTGACCGAACAGAATGCACTAAGATTGTCAAAGAGAATTCTTGCTTGGTCCATCTGAGCGATATCTTGGTAAACGACATCAATGGGGCCTGCAACTAGGGGAGAGTATCTAGTTGGGTGTCTGGCATCGCTAACGATTGGGAATACGTTGGTCCTAGTTTCGCTCAGTTGAAGCAATTTTCGCGCAACTTGTGGTGAGAACTCCACAGCGTAGATAATGCCGTGCAGTCCTACAATATCAGAAACATGACTCACTGTGGTTCCTGAAGCCGCCCCCAAGTAAAGCACTCTGGAACCTGGTTGTATTGGCATCTCCTTTAGACCCTTCAGAATAGATGCTGCCAACTTTGATCGTCTTGGCATCCATAGTCGAAATTCGCCATCTTCTGTTCCAATCAGTTTCTCACCATAAACACTTGCGCCTGGAGCCAATGAACGCGTGGCGAGAGATGACCTACCCCCGGTCTTGATTGTGAATACGCCGGGAAATCGGTGTTTCTCAACCTTCGTTATCACCTAATTTCCCCACTTTCGTCTCTTTCCGGGCCTGTAATCCCTTCTTCCTCGTTTTTTCTGTGGGCGTCTATCGGGCTTCTTAGGTGGCTTGGGCGGAGGGGCTTCCGGATACAGTCGTCGAATCTCTTCAACCCTCTTGTTGAATTGAGTTCTAAGTTCTTCGCCAATATCTTTCTCAGAATAGGCATCAATACGTGCTGCAATGGATAGCTTGCCTGCCAGTGCTCTGGCAATCTTCCCTCTCTGCCAGTATGGCGCAGCATGTATTTCTGATACTTGGAAAATCACACCATGTTTCGGGGGACTAGCCCCAGTCTTCAGACTTCGGAAGAGTGCTTTCTCAGCGCCGAAGATTTGTACGGCACTCGATGGTTTGCGTGCCAAATCCATGAGCGAGCCTGCAAGACTGATGAGTCGAGCTCCAACAAGAGGACCGACGAGTGCAGTAATATTCGGTGCAAGAGTGTCCATGAGACCCGATAAGTACTCCTCCAGTTCATGCCTCATTTCAAATAGGTTCACAATTCTCTCTGCCAATTTCCGGAGGATGATAATGTCTGCATCCCGAAACTCAGCGCCTATGTCCTCATCCAGTTTCTCCATAATCGATTTGACTAGTGAGTCCGATAAACCTGAGGCTGCAAGAGCATCTTCATTAATCTGTGACCTTCCGCCGCAGTTTTTCACAGCTTGGACAAACTGTCTGTTGTCTTCAACCAACCTGCTGAGCGACGGATGATGGAGTGAGTATACTTCCCGAAGCCGCATTGTGAGCACATTGACTGACTTGTCAATCTCGCCAATGGTGTCCACTGCATGTTTTACGAGGATATCCTTCTCTTCGCTGGCTTCAACCACTGCATTCTTTGCAACGGCCAGTGCTACATTTCGTCTAAAAGTAGAAACTTCTTCTGTGGAGCTAACCTTTCCACTCTCAACGAGGTACGTGTCCTCACCGTTTCTGAATCCGGCCACAACACTAGGTTTCTCGTCTACTCTCACTGGAATCTTCGTTGCCTGTGAAAGTGCTCGTGCCAGCGCAACCCCATCAACAACAATCTCGTCAATCTTGAGTTCTTCCAAACTCTTCAAGACCGCTTTCAAAGAATCTGATGAGCTTCCGCCATTGACTGCTATAATGTTCGATGAAGCAAGGTCAGCGTCGGGGTAAGCAAGCTGTTCAACAACAACTTTGCTCTCCGAGTCTAGCACGAAGATCCCGAAAGATGTGAGAGTGAGATAAACTGTCACCATTAATCATCTCTAAGGATGACTCTCCATGCATCACTCGGATAAGTGTGACGCTGCATCTGCGGAGTTCCTAAATTACTGCCATTGAGCTTATTACACGGCACAGAGCATTATGGTAACAGGTGACCGCTTGAAGATACAAGGCTATTGGCTGGCTTCCGGGATTCTAGGCGTCACAGGCGCAATCATGAAGCGTGTTGGCGTTTCAGGTGCAGATGTAATTGTAACAAAGTCTATCGGTCCCAGTCCAAGAAAGGGACATTCTGGTCCAATTCTGGCTACATCGCATGGCGGACTTCTAAATGCCGTTGGATTAACAAACCCTGGAATTGAGGGTTTCAAGGACGAGATTTCAATCCTGAAGGGCTCCGGCGTCCCTGTTGTATTGAGCATCTTTGGGAACACTGTAGATGAAATCACCGAAGTTGCCACGAAAGGGCTCGAACTAAAACCAGATGCTTTCGAGCTTAATCTATCGTGTCCTCATGCGGAGATTGGACAGATAGCCCACGATCCTGACCTAACATTCAGATACGTCAAGTCTGTAAAGGATATAGTTGATCGTCCGGTCTTCGCGAAGATCACCCCAAATGCATCCGATATTATTTCTGTAGCAGAGGCTGCAGAACGCGCCGGAGCGGATGCTGTGGTTGCTATCAACACCGTACGCGGAATGAAGATAGATATCTATCAGAAGCGCCCGGTGCTAGGCAACAAAGTGGGTGGGCTCTCCGGACCACCAGTATTCCCAATCGCAGTGAGATGTGTATATGACCTTTACAGAGAGCTCTCAATACCGATAATTGGAGTCGGCGGTGTCACATCATGGGAAGACGCAGTTGAGATGCATTTGGCTGGTGCGAGCGCAATCCAAGTGGGCACAGCCGTACTCGACAGTGTCGATGTTTTTGGTCAAATCAAGCAGGGTGTTGCGAAGTATCTACATGATGAGGGGATTACAAAAATCTCCGAGATTATAGGGGCAGCTACGAGGTCGTAGTAATGGATATCGAGAAGCTGATGGGAAACCCAACGACAGTCCAGGTTTCTAAGACAATCAGTGAGAACAAGAAAACACGTACACTAGTTTTCGAGCTCCCCGAAACCAAGCAATCATTCAAACCCGGACAGTTTCTCATGTGTTGGGTTCCAGGAATCGATGAGATTCCAATGAGCATATCGCTATGGAATCCTCCAGAAGTGAGTGTGACAGTACTTCCGGTTGGCGAAGCAACCAGTGTGTTCTCAGCTCTCTCCCCTGGTCAGAGGTTTGGAGTTAGGGGTCCATTTGGTTCTGGGTTTTCCATTGAATGCAAGCGGGCTCTAATCATAGGTGGGGGAATAGGGATGGCGCCTCTGAGACCGCTGGTGTATCAGTTGCTAGAGAATGGGATTGATGCGACTGCGCTCGTGGCCGCTAAGATCAAGAATGAACTCCTGTACGTTGATGAACTGGAGCGACTGGTAGGTGATGGCTTTGATGTCCAATTGGTTACAGATGATGGCTCAGCAGGTTTCAAGGGCGTTGCAACAGATGCTGTTCGTGAGATATTTCAGAAGGCGAGCTACGACACCATTTACACCTGCGGACCCGAACCAATGATGGCTAAACTCCACGTGTTTGCCAAAAAGATGGGCATCGTCATTCAAGCCTCCTTGGAGAGGTTCATGAAGTGCGGATGTGGAATATGTGGCACATGCGCTCTAGACCCAACTGGTGATTTGGTCTGTATGGAAGGTCCTGTGTTCTCTGGGGACAAACTGGATGCCATAGAAGAATTCGGGAAATATCATCGTGACTCCACTGGAGTAAAAATACAATTCTAGCAGAGTTGAAGGCACTGCTCAAGAAGGATGGGCTATCTCTTACTTGCGGACTCCGATAACCTGTCCCTTGATGACACGCTTAACGTAGTTTCTCTTGTGGCGGATGCGTGGAATTGGTGTGTGACGCTCACGACCCTTTACCTTTGGGGTCGACTCTCGAACTTTGCCCGCCTTTGTTAGGGATCCGTGTGAACCTGGCATCTGTACTACCTCTTTTCAGAGCTATAGATGAACCCGCAAAGTACTCATAAAAAGCTATCCAATGGGCGCAACCCAACCACAACATCATTATCACGAATTGGTGACTAATTGTACGCCATGCCTATTCATGACGATGACTACGCGCTCCATAGGGAGATTATTGAAGCACTTCTCAGCTCTAATCATCCCTTAGACCGCCGTGTAGTCAATCGTATCAAGAACAAAATATGCGGCAAGCACAGATGTGCAAGAGTCCCATCAAATCCAGACATACTTCAGGCAGCAATTCCTGAGGAAATCGAGGTCCTGAGGCCATTTCTCCAGAAACGACCGGTGCGCACAGTTTCAGGTGTGGCTGTTGTGGCTACAATGACTGAGCCATATGCCTGTCCACACGGAAAATGCGCATACTGTCCGGGCGGCCCTGAGGCTGGCGTTCCACAGAGCTACACAGGCCATGAGCCGGCAACGATGAGGGGTCTGCAGCACGAGTTTGATCCATATCGACAGACCGAAAGCAGATTGAATCAGCTACGCACAATTGGCCACTCAATTGAGAAAGTAGAGCTAATAGTAATGGGCGGTGACTGGTGCTCCAAACCCTCAGAATATCGTGAATCCTTTGTCAAGGGATGCCTTGATGCAATGAATGGCGTACGGAGCAAGAACTTGGATGAAGCGAAGGTGTTGAATGAGTCTTCAGAAGTTCGCAACGTGGGCATGACCTTTGAAACACGTCCCGACTGGGTAACCGAGGCGAGTCTTGACGATATGTTGGAAATGGGCGCAACAAGGGTCGAAATCGGCGTGCAAACACTCTCCGATGATGTCTTGGAGCTTGTAGAGCGCGGCCATGATGTTGAGGCCACGATACAGGCAACCAAGTTGCTTCGCGATAGCGGGTTGAAAGTCGCTTAT
>DAOWNS010000118.1 GCA_030642465.1 Candidatus Thorarchaeota archaeon
GGACTCAGAGGTCATTCTAGGGAACCAGGAGAGATAGATAATGACCGAGAGTGAGGAATCCTCAGAGGGAACGCTAAAGGCTGGAATCCTTGCTATCGGTGATGAGGTTCTGGACGGCCTTGTGCTTGACACGAACTCTAACTGGATTGAGATTCATCTAGCATCTCTCGGTGTTGAAATGAATCGACTTGTTTCAGTGCGTGATAATCTCGTCGAGATTGGACGTGCTTTGAAGTTCCTTATGGAAACATGCGATCTTGTGATAACGTCAGGCGGACTTGGGCCCACTCATGATGATATGACGTTGAAGGCTGTTGCTCAAGCTTTCAACAGAAACCTCGTGGAGGACCAAGAAGCCCTCAGTATGGTGGAAAGGCAATACCGAGATTTGTATGAAAGGAGAATAGTGAACAATCCTGAGATAATAGAGAGCAGGAGAAAGATGGCACGCATTCCGGAAGGTTCCGCAGCGCTCAATAACACTGTAGGAGGAGCTCCCGGTGTAATGCTTGAGATTGACAACGTGACCATCTTCTGTTTACCGGGTGTGCCAAGCGAGCTGAAAATGATTTTTGAAGGGTCAATTGTGCCATGGATACAGAAGAAAGGCACAAGCGAATTCTATGAGCGAATTGTTGAGTTTAAGATGCGCGATGAAAGTGTCTTCGCCCCAATCATCGACATTGTAATGAAAATGCATCCTGGCGTATACATCAAATCGATGCCCCGAACCTATGGAACTTCTCATGTATTGAAAGTCTGGGTATCTTCAAGAGGGAGCGACAAGGAAACAATCACTAGGATTGTAGATAGTGCAATCAGATCCATATGTCACGAAACGGGTCTAGAAGCCGAATCGGAGAGATGAAATCTCCGGTTAGCCGATAGATATATCGAGCTGTTATGCACGCAACTGCAGTTGGAGTAACCCATCATGCAAGTAGAATTCGTTATCTTGCCAGCTGATATCGTTGTCTTTGCAATTGCAGCTTTTTATGCCGTCCTTGTCCTAACAATCGGAGACTTGGCACGTCGCAAGCTAAATCTGGATGCAGAGTTCACCCGGAAAATTGTGCATCTATTTGCAGGAGGCGCAGTCTGGTCTGTTCCGTTTTTCCCCCATCCATGGTTAGCTACGTTCGTAGGGGTTCTCTTTGCACTGATGCTTTCGATGGCTAACACTGAAAGATTCGGAAGGTTCTTCGCAGCCATGGCTCGTCCTGAGGACGTCGAAAATGCGAGTGTAAGAGGTCCTTTTTGGTATGCGGTTTCGATCACTGTACTAACAGCTCTCTTCACGTTCACTGGAAACGAAGCTATCTTCTTCCTAGGAGCTGCAGGAATTCACATCATGATGTTTGGAGATGGCATGTCAGCGCCCATTGGCATGAAGTACGGAAAGAACCACACCGTTGTTATCTTTGGATCAAAGCGAAGCCTTCAAGGCTCCCTGGCCCTTTTCGTCTTCGGATTCATAGGAGCGCTTTTCTCCCTCTGGTACTTCGGGACACTCTTCACCGGGTATGAAGTCTTCGTGCTGGGAAATGTGATACTCTGGAACGAGATGTTCATACTTGCATTGGTTGGTGCAACAACCGCTACATTGGTTGAATTGGTGAGCCCTAAGGGTACCGACAACATCACTGTGCCATTTATTGCGTGTGCTATTATGTTCTTGGTCGGAATGGCTCTGGGAGTGGTTGTCCTCTAAATTTAGTGAAGCGAATCAACAACAAGTCGATAGTAATAGATGGAGCCAGCTGTGGGACTTGTTCGCCCAATCCGGATGATCTGCCCGACCTTTGCGCCCAAGACTCTCGCTGCTGGGTCGTCTCTCAGTATTCTTGGCAATTGAGACTTCTTTATGCCATAATGTTTGAGTACAAGGTCTACTTCACTATCCTCAGCAATCGTGTGCTGAGGGACCAGCTCGTGCCCGAACAGGTCAAATGAGGCATATCCGCCATCGACAAGTTCAACCCTTGTAGCTCTAGCATGCTTCTTGGCAGCAGGTGTGTACCTTGTCCCTCCTACAAGCATACCCTGAATGGAGTTCGTTTCCTCCATTTCCTTTACGATGTCTCTGACTATAGCCACTCCGATGACCTTCTGCTCCTTGAAAATCCAAACTACCGACTTCAGGACATCTCCTTCATCCGTTTTTTCCGGATAAAGCACGTATCTATTCTCATATTCGAGGACTTCATCCACGACATATCTGCGCAGATTCAGAAGAGCTCTCGTTTTCATTACAATGGAAGGTAGCTCTGCCAATTGACAACACCCAACTAGAACAATTCAACCGTGCTTGGTGCCCTTATAAGAGTTGTATAGGGTCAGCTGATTCTGTTCTTTGGATACAACGTCTAGATGGAATCCACAACAAGACGATAGTAGTAAACAATGCCAGCAGTGGCACTATCGCGTTCAATTCTCACAACTTGACCGGGCTTTGCTCCAAGTGCCTTAGCAGCTGGATCATCCCTGAGAATTCGTGGAAGCTTATTCTTTTCGATTCCGTAATGACCAAGCACGAGTTCTACTTCATCCGCACTGACAATCGAGTGCTGGGAAACAAGCTCGTGCTGGAATATGTCAAAGGATGCGTAGGTCCCCTCAATCAGCTCAACGCTTGCTAGTCGAGCAGATTTTTTGGCTGCGGGGGTGAACCTAAGCCCGCCAACGAGCATGCCCTCCTGCGCATTTTTCTCCTCCATTTCCCGAGCTACGTCCCTGACTATAGCTACACCGACCACCTTAGGTTCCTTGAGAATCCAGGTGACTGCTCTGACCGCGTCTGCGCCGCTGCCTTTGATTGGATACATTGCATATCTGTTCTCGTACTCGAACATCTCATCGACTACGTAATCACGCATAGTCAGAAGAGCCCTCGTTTTGATAACAGTCGCTGGAAAATCATCCATGTAAGAAGCACCCCTAGGCAAGCTCGCACGCCCTTTTGAGAGGCATATAAACATTGTCAAGTGTTCTAGTCAGAAGGGGGTATCTCAAAGGCGGATTAGGAATTAATCCCCTTCGTAAAGGCGCATAGGCTGGTTACAGCATACCAGCGTTCCGGCACCAGCTTTCTTCACGACTATTACTTGCTGACACATATCACACACGTAAGTTGCTCCTTCTTTTGCCATTGAAATCAATCCATAACTTGGTTCTTCGTACTAAACATCGGTATTCCAGTGCTTATAAGGTTCCAGAAGAAGTGGCACATAGATAAATATACACGAAACGTTACAGGCATAGTTCAGGAGAGAGGCGATAGACTTGCCCGGACTTACGAAAGGAATGATTGCTGACGTCCAGAATAAGAGGGAGATTAGACTTCCGGATGATTTCTTCAAGAATGCAGACCTTAAGGGCATGAAAGCCGCGATGGTCATTTATTTTGAGAGATCTGGTGAAATTCGTCTTATCCCAATGATGAAAGATGGTGGTGCTCGAGTCAGGCTGGAAGTCGAGAAGGTCAATCCAGCGCTGATGCAGACAATGACTCACCTCTTCAAGGAACATGACCTGAAGGTTCTGTTCACAACTGGCTTCTGCTTTGAACAGAATAGATGTGTGTACGAAGTATACTTCGCCGCTGACGGAATCAAGGAAAAAGAAGCGGAGATTCGTAAGACAATTAGCAGCATTCCGGGATTATTCGAGAGTGAATTTGAGATACTCGAACTAGGTGTTGACTGGTAAGCTGCAATAGATGCAAGTGAGCCTATTGCGGTTCCTTTAGTGCCACATTCTCTTTCAAATTTGTTTCTACAAGTTCAAGTTTGGTTTTGAAGAGAGACTCCAAGTATCCTCTAATGAACGGAGCAGGATAGAATGGCCCTCCAATCACAATGAGGTCATCGTGCGAACTGAATTCACCCCACCCGGAATCTTGTAGCAGTTGGAAAGCTAACTCACGATTTGCTGTGTCGCGGACATCCTTTCCGTGGAACAAACGAATTACATCAGCAACAGGTGCTTGGCTTCCAGCGGTTTCACCCAGCTCGTACTGCTCCACAGGTGTGAGCTTTGAGAAGAATAGCGAAGACAACGTTTCTGACTCAAGCACACTGCGAACAGCGTTGACGTAAATCCCACGCTCAACCCACTTATGTACAGTGAAATCAAGATACCAGCGAACAGCATCTTCAATGAGCTGTGCTCTTGATCGACCCACTCTGTCTTGAACCAACTTATCCATCAGTTTGACAAGCGAGGTGCTCATTGTAACGCTGATAATTTTCTTTTTGTCAGATTTCTCAGACCCTTTTGGCATCCTAAATCGTCCCCTCAGTACAGCCCCCGCAACTGGCTGAATTGAACTTGTCAGCCTTCGATATTGAGTATTCGAATATACGGGGTTTGAGTATTATACATGTAAAGCTACTATTTGAATTGTTGGGATAGCCTATCGAAAGCTACTCCGGAGTGTGATTGCAGGGCCATAAGACTTAATCACGGATTCATCACCGCGTCATCTGGTCAATGCAATGGCTTACACTGAACTCTGGTTGGAGATGCGAAGCAGCGACAATTCATTCCGAGTGGTCCTCTTAACTCCAGTTGATCTTGAGATCCCGGATGGTTTTACTGTTGGAGATATTCAAAATTTTTTGCCTGAGAAGAAGCTGTACTACTCAGAGTGGTTTCCCGGCATAGCCAAGGCCAAGGAAACAATGGATAGTGCTTCACAATTCTACAACGAACGTGCGATTCATTTTCTGTACTTCAGAGAGATACGCCCGGGCCAAAAGAAATCTGACGACTAATCTGCTCATGATGGAATCGCATCATAGAAAGAATTGAAAAAAAAGTGAAGGAGGGGTAGCATACCCCTCATTTGATTATGGTAGCGGCGGAGGCATCCACGGTAGAACGATGCCTACGAGGCCAGGCATGACCAAGACAACGATACCGACACCAATGCAAGCCAGTCCAATCAGGATGCTGATAGGAGTTGCTGAGAATATCTTCCCGAGAAGACTCATAATCGACAACAGGAAACCGCCCAAGCTATAGGCTATGCCGAAAACAATGATGCCAATCACAACCATCCACTTGAGGGAGATGATCTGTGTGATATATTCACCAATATAATCAGCCCCTGCATAGGGTGCCAGCACGCCATAGATCGTAAAGGTTACGAATATCGCAGCAGCGAAAGCAAAGACGGCTCCGAGTGGGAACTTTGAGAGTATTCTCATTGTCAAAGAAAAGCCCGCCAAAATCAATACACCTGCGACAATCACGGCAGTGGGTTGAGTGACCCACACAACATAGCCTACGAGTATATCCAAGGCGCCTATGAAGAAACCCAGGTATATACTCAAGAATTTAATTATGTCGAATAAGCTGCCCAGTAGTGGAATTGGATCAGTGATAGTTTCCAAAAGCCAAGCCGCTGCAATAATCCCAGTAATAATCAGTACCCAGCCAACGACCCATTCGTTAGCAAAGTAGCCCATTATCTGACCGAGGTCATAGTCTAGAAACTCTAATTGAAGCATGAAACACACCACGTCGTTGTTAGTTCGGGAGTCTGCAACGATGCTAAAAAAGCTATGTTACACAAGCTCCAGATGCAGTAATGAGGCCGATAGCGAAAAAGACATCCAGAATACTAGTCCGCAGATGAGCCCCATCATTTTCCCCCGGGAGCCGCTCACCATGACTGTGTTCTGATAGCCCATTGATATTGTAGTTAGCAGAAGAGTGAGAATAAGCGGCAAGACATCAAAGAGACTCAGAACCATTGGAGCCCATGGTGGACCCTGAGAGAGCAGAGACCCAATGAACAGAAAAGGCGAAAGAGAGGCGAGCAAACCCAGCACAAACGCACTCGTTAGGCTCAGAATGTATATCTTCAGCCTTTGTGCTGCGATAATCGAGTCACGTTCCTTTGCAACTGCAGATCTCTTGACCAGACGGGTAGTGATGCGTGCCAGTCGATCTCCTGCATCCTTGGCGGAAGCCTCGCACATTAGCACAATCATCTCCAACATTCCA
>DAOWNS010000324.1 GCA_030642465.1 Candidatus Thorarchaeota archaeon
CTATTCATCCAACCTCTACGATTGAATTCGGAATTGGTCAGAATCCATGTTCCCGAAGGTTTCAGATGGGGACGATTCCTTGTCAAAAGTGTTGTTTGTTCGCGTCGTGCTCCTGAGTCGCCTCCCCAAGACGGTTCGCTCTTTCCTATATCTTGGCCTAGACCATTGCGTTTCTCTAGACGGGTAGCGGCATCGGCTACTATCTGAGCAGCCAAATCATCTGATTGCACGATTCTTGAGATTGTCTGTTTCGCAATCTTATCATTGTCGACCTCCACTCTCCTCTCTAGTTTTCTGAGTCCATCTGTAACATAGCCGCAAGCTATGCTTTTCATAATTGACGCTTCCGCATCTTCACTCGCTTTCTCTTTTCCAGATAGCCGCTCCACGAAGGGGATGTTGCAGAGCCCGACCATAAGGATGATAATGATCATTTTGTCTAAGCCACCAAGAGCAAAGCCAATGGCGAATTCGGCGCTATCAGAAGGCAGGAGAATGTTGGGGAGTAGCATTAGGAGTGACCCCATAATAACGTATGCAGAAACGCCACGATATACATAGGCTGCCCCAAGCACGAGTCCTAGAACAACGCCTGCCAAGACAACGATTTCTAGGTGGAGCAGCAATTTGAGAGAATAGTAGACCGTGGCTAACCACCCTGTGTTGGTGACTAAACCAATGACTGCGCTTAGAATCATGCCAATACAAGGGCCGCCCATGGTCATGTATAAAAGAGGCTTAAGATGCTTCAGAATCCAGCCAATAGCTCCCTCTTCTGGGCTAAGTAATCTGCCTCTTATTCCTAGTATTACGATGAATGAAATCGCAGCTGATTCTATGATTAGAACTGGGAAGAGCTGTATCACGAGTGGGATTGTTCCGAATGCCAGTTGCGTTCACTCCTACACTATGATAACGGATGTGCTACAAGCTCTTATGAGTTTCGAAGAGTTCAGAACGGGAACCAAATGAGATTGTACTCAAACAGTGTATTCACGGTATTTGAGAATCACAGCCTTCTAGATTCAGATTAGAATCATTATGAGATAAGTCCTAACCTAGATTGTCTACATATGGAGAGCAAACCGCAAGGTTGGGTGTTTTGGCGAGAATCATAGGAAATGCGTATGATACCTATTCATCCGGACTACGGGTTCAATTCCCGCTTCGGGCCCCATCTTTACTTGATTCCCGCTCCAAAAGTCACAAGAGAGCGAAGTAGGTCCTTCGACGAGTTTCTTGTCTTGAAATCAACCCTTCTGCAAGAAGATGGTTCAGGATGCTATGAATGAATAGGCGCCTTAGAACGTCACCAGGACCGATTCCAGACCCTCGAAGTGCCATGGACAGCTTGGCGATGTCGTGTGGGCCATCTTCCAACGCAACTACGGTTTTATTCAGCGCGGCATCCAGCTTTTCCTTAGCTTGAGTTATGCTCTGCGTGATGTTTTCCTTTCCCATTATTGGCCCCCCGTGGCTTGGAATCAGTATATCTGGCGCGAGATCAATCACATCTTGCAGGGATGATCTCATCGCCACGAAGTCAGCAGAAGGCGTAACAAGAAGCGGCTTCATGCCATAGCGCGGGTCAAGAAGGTCTCCTGTAATCAAAACACCTCTCTCTTTGTCGAAGAAACCCACATGTCCTCGAGAGTGTCCAGGAAGAGGCACAGGCAGGAATCCAGTCTTTCCCGGGTTCGGACTATCACTCAAAGATTTCACTGATGTGACCGAAGATCTATTCCTGTATGCCATGGGCATTGCAATTCTCATGAACCACTCTGGCATTGAGAAGAGCTCTCTGAATGGGATAATCATGAACTTCTTCTCTTCTTTCATGTCCAAGGGCAACTGCTTCTCAACGAGTGTGATCTCTTCCTGAGGGGCGAAAATCTCAGCGTTGTATTTTCGTTGAAGAAACGGGTCTCCCCCGATATGGTCGATGTGTCCATGCGTGTGGAGACAGTATAAAGGCATATCCTCATTCACTACCATCTTTTTCGTCGCCGGAATCAGTTGTTTCCTGGTCGAAGCACCGCCACTATCAATCATGGTTACACCGTTCTCACCTGAGAGGAAGACTGTGTTCGAAGATGTCTGCCAAGGAGACCTATGATGTTGTGATGGTGTAAAGAGAAAGACACCATCAATTATGAGGTCTATAGGGGGCTCGATCGGCATCATGCATCCTCACATGGGGCTGTGACTTATTTCATTTACAAACGATTCATCCCATAAGGATAACGGGCAGCAAAACCCAAGATTCAATTCAAGGATTCTTTTCCATGCTCCGCGTACAGTCATGTTAAAACTGGTTGGGACTCTGAAACAAACCGCAAACGAAGCTGATATCTATGCGGACAGTAGAGTAATCTTTGAAACGGATCGCGAGAACGAA
>DAOWNS010000323.1 GCA_030642465.1 Candidatus Thorarchaeota archaeon
CATCCAAGTAAGTGTTTGTTTCTCTCTTGGATTCAGTCCATACTCCGTGGTTCATCTTCAGCAGCACCTCACAAGTGAAGGAGTTTTGAATGACAAATGGCCGAGCTGACCATAGGCGAAAGGAAGGTTCTAGGGAAACTGGCTGGGTATGATAAGCTAATTTCCGCATCAGAGCTCGCTGGCGAGCTTCAAGAAAGGAAGGAGCGAGTCATCTCCATCCTCAACTCAATTGCTGAGAAGGGACTCATCCGGTTGGATATCAGGGAACACATAACCCACTGCTTGACAGATGAGGGGCGCAGATACGTGAAAGATGGGCTTCCTGAGGAACGCCTATTTCATGCGGTTACACAACTCGGCGGCCATGCAGAGCTGGACAAGGCTGTTGCCGAAGCAGGTCTGGATAAGCGGGCTAAAGGAATATCTGTCAACTGGGCGCGAAGGAATGAATGGCTGGAGATTGAAAAGACCAAAGGAACTACTATCCTCAGGGCAAAGGTGGAGAACGCCGAATCAAATGTGAAGAGTGTTTTAACCCTTCTAAATAGGGGGGATGTGAACTTACCGACAAAACTTGCAGATGGCCTCAAAACCGCAGTTGATCGAACTCTTGTAGAGGAAAAAACCGTCAAGATGTTCAAAACCGAAATTGTGGAGAATCGCAGGGGTGAGATTGAATCGCTTCTATTGCAAACAGCCGAAGGCATTACTGATCTCACACCAGAGCTGATTGCCAGCGGCGAATGGAAGAATTCGACTTTCAGACCGTATAATGTGGAGCTTGAGCCTGCATTCGTGAACTATGGCAAGAAACACCCGTACAACGAGTTCATTGATTGGCTCAAGGAGGTTCTCGTGGGCATGGGATTCACAGAGTGGCATGGACCTTATGTTGAAACCGAGTTCTGGAACAACGATGTCTTATTCGTGCCTCAAGATCACGTTGCTAGAGAAGTCCAAGACCAGTTCAGAATCACCGAACCCTACGACCATGGTGACATTCCCGATGAGAAATACTACAGAAAGGTGAAGGCCGTACACGAGAATGGGGGAGATACAGGATCCACCGGATGGGAAGCTCCATTCAGTCGAGAGGTGACAACCAGACTATGCCTACGTTCCCACACTACGCCTGTATCAATTAGATATCTCTGGGAACATCCAGAATCGCCGCAGAAGATGTTCATAATCGACCGCAACTTCAGGTCAGAATCATTGAGCGCGACTCACGCTCAGGAGTTCAACCAGTTTGATGGCATTATCATGGACAAGGGACTCACCCTCCGCGACCTCATGGGTTATCTAAGGGAGGTGTGCCACCGGATGGGAATCAAGAAGGTGAAGTTCAAGCCAGGGCAGTTCCCCTTCACAGAACCCAGTATCGAAGGCTTTGCAAAACACGACACCCTTGGCTGGATAGAGGTCGCGCCTGGAGGAATTTTCAGACCTGAGGTGACGCGTCCGCTGGGAATAACCGACCCCGTGCTAGCATGGGGCATAGGCGCAGGACGACTCTACATGGCGTCTATGGATATCAAGGACATTCGAGACCTTTACTCAAGGGACTTGACTTGGCTTCGTAGGGCATACTTCGTGAGGTAGTGGTTAGGATGTTAGTTGAATGTGTAATCGACGAGCTACTGAAATTAGTCCGCAAGAAACTGACGATTAAGCAGCTGGAGGACGCATTATTCCTCATGAAGGCGGAGATAGACAAGGCTGATGATGAAATTATTGTGATTGAGATTAACCCGGACCGTACTGACATGCTGTCAACAGAAGGCATAGCGCGCGCCTTGAGAACTTTCTTGAATGTAGACTCTGGAATAACAGAGTATCCTGTTAAGAAATCGAGCCTTGAAGTCATTGTCAAACCAGGTCTCAAGAAGATCAGGGAGTTCATTGCTTGCGGCATTGTGAAAGACGTACAGACGAGTGATGACCTAATCAAAGAGTATATGCACCTACAAGAGGCATTGACTACTACACATGGAAGGAACCGCAAGAAGGCAAGCATAGGTTTCTACGTCCTTGATGAAATCGAGTTTCCAGTAATCTATCGCCCAGCAAAACCGGAGTCGATACGATTTGCACCACTGGGCACTGAAACCGAGATGGATGGTCCCGCAATCATTAATGAACATGAGAAAGGCGTTCTGTACGGACCAATTATATCAAAGCACAAGAAATGGCCTCTTTTGATTGATTCCAAAGGCAACACCTTGAGCCTCCCACCCATCATCAACAGCAACACCTTGGGTCAAGTAGACATGACGACGCGAAACTTGTTCATCGAGGTAACAGGAACTCACAAGCAAACTGTTGATCAGGCTCTGATCATCATGGTGACTTCTCTAGCTGAGCGAGGGGGCAACCTAGAATCGGTGACTGTACATTATCCAGATGGTGCGCCCATAAG
>DAOWNS010000275.1 GCA_030642465.1 Candidatus Thorarchaeota archaeon
ACTGCCTTAGTTTGGCTGTGTCTTCGATTATCTCTTTCTCTGCTTTTATGACCCACGCAACCTTCTCAGAGTCAAACTTGAACAGGCTTGTCACAGCATTGGATTGCATCTTTTTCACCATCGTTACAATTGGTTCCATTTTCTTGACAAGTTTCTTGTCCAAAGCATGCAGTGTCCTGCTAGCGATATCTACGGCTAGGTCTGCAATCCTCTCAATGTACTGTGCAGCCAGTCGGAAATCGAGTGCCTGCACCGGTGTTATACCCATTCCTTCGGACATGCGAGGGTATTGAATGGCCAATCTGAGTTCTCGAACAATCAAAAAGAAAAGACGATCCACCTCCTCATCACGATTTACAACACTCTCCGCCATCTCTTGTAGTCCCTCAAAATAGGCGGTCAACGCATCATTAAGCATTCTAGAGGCAATTAGGTTCATTCTTCGCATTGCCTTGTTTACGGGCAGCGTGGTAGGGTCAACCAGACATTGAACCACTATCTGATTATCGTCCTCATCGGTCACCTCCAATGCAACAAACCTCTTGATGATTCTCTTCAACTCATCTCTCTGATCGTTTGAAATTGGTTTGTCACTCACCACATGAATCTCATCAAAGCCCAGCAGGTACTTGCTTGTAATAGTCCATCTAAGATTCGGCTCAATCTCTACGATGGTATTTCTGCTTTCTCCAGCCTTAGGAAGGCGCGGGTCAATAATCAGGCTACCATCCTCACGTTCAATTATCACAACAGGATCTCCCTTACTCAGTTTCTGCCTGTTTATCCACTCTTTTGGCAATATTACAAGAAAGGAGCTGCCGCTCTTGCCGCCCGTCTGTTGTAGTTTTCTGATGCTATATGGCATACTAAATACCGACCTGGATTGGAATGGCGCCAAACGAGATATAGGTAGTGGGCTTATTACATTTCCCGACTAGTCAACTGCTGTAAACCATGTTGCACTCAATTCGGTGTCCACCTTTTTCTCGTGGATTAAACAGAAATCAGTTATGAGTTGACGACTATGATGAAAATGTTGCGTCCTCGCCGAGCGGACGTTTAAAACGACTTGCTATCTTTCAATTTGCTGATGATACATTGACTACTACTCTTCGTCGGAATATCCTGAAGCTCTTCATCAAGTCTGGGTTTCAGATTGCACCAGATGCACTTGACTACATACTCGACCTAGAGAATCCTCTAGAAGCCGCTGAAACAGTAATCCATCAAAGTAGCACATCAGTTTCCCCGCCGGTCCTTTCTCGCGATCACATTGAAGGACTCCTTTCTACAAAAACAGAAACGCCCGAATCACATGACATCGATGAAGGTTCTACAAATGTGACACTTCCTGAGGATTCATCACCTCCAGAAGAAATCGAGTGGTCTATCAACGTAGTCAAGAACCCCACTCTGGAGTCGGTGGGTTCTGCTGGAACAGTAGATGATTTCCTTGCTCTCTTTAATGATAGATTTCGTCGCATAAAGAGAATCTACATGACTCGAATTGATACGCAAAGTGCTATTTCTCCGCAGGCTGCACAGAACTTGCGAGATGACGCACGCCATCATAAAGCCATGAATATAGAAGGAATGCGCACTCAGAAACGTCCCACTCACACGGTGATTGGCATGGTCAAGGACAAACGCATTTCTCGCTCTCGAAATGTGATTGTACAGCTGGAAGATCCGGAGGGCTCCATTGTGTGCGTGATTCCTACTGGGAGAGAGGGCATCCAAGGGCGTGAGTTGACAGACAGTGGGAATGCTTTGCTCTTGGATGAGGTGACCTGCATATCAGGCCACGTCGATCGAGATGGACGGATGATTGCTCAATCTGTGATATTTCCCGACATACCTACAGTCCGAGAGATGGGCCGAGCTCGCCGTGATGTATATGCCATCTTCATCTCCGACCTTCACTATGGCAGCAATGAATTCCTTGAAGATGAATTCGACAGCTTCATCAATTGGGTGAATGGTCGCGATGTTGATAGCTCAGAGAAAGAAGCAGTTCAAAAGATCAGGTATCTATTCATTGCAGGCGATTTGGTTGATGGGATTGGTGTGTATCCATCACAGTATGAAGACCTACTTATTCCAAGCATATACGACCAGTATGCCGGTCTAGCTGATAAACTCCGCAAGATTCCCGAACATGTCAAGATAATATGCATCCCCGGTAATCACGACGCTTGCAGACAAGCATTGCCAAAACCTCCAATCCCGGAGGAGTATGCAAAGCCGCTCTACGACCTCGGGTCCCAGATAATGATGATGGGTGATCCTAGTCAGCTGATAGTAGAGGGTGTGAATATACTATTGACCCATGGCGACAGCCTAGACGATGCAGTGACACAATTGCCTGGGGCCACCTACAAGAAACCTGCAATCCCCATGAAGGAGTTCCTTAGAAAGCGACACCTAGTTCCGATGTATGGCGGCAAAACGGAGCTTGCTCCTTTGCATCGTGACTGGATGGTCATTGACACACCTCCTGACATTGTGCACTTCGGCCACGCTCATCACAATGCAGTTGACAATTACCGGGGTGTTCAGATTATCAATTCGGGAACATTTCAGGGCCAGACGGAGTTCATGCGCAAGCAAGGCATTATCCCTACTCCTGGGATTGTGACCTATGTGAATCTCCGGACAGGAGCTCCCGAAGTCAAGTTCTTCTACAAAGGTCTGATTGCAGAAACAACTGCACAACAATAATCACGGGACAAATTCATGCCCGTCCATTAATTTACTGGCAATTTTCGTTAGGCGTACGTCCTCATCAAGAATCGCGCCAATCTGCTTTTTGCTCACTGCAAGTCTGATTTTCTTTGTGCGGCCGTACCTGCCTTTGGAAATGACAGTCGTATTGATGAGTCCAAGCATATCAAGCTCGGATATTAGATCAGATACGCGTCTCTGGGTCAATGTATCGATCGAGAGCGACTCGGCTATCTTTGCATACAAGTTGAAGCATTCTCCAGTATAGATATCGCGTTTGCCCTCGTTAGCTAAACCGAACACAGAGAATAGAACGGCCTTAGACTGCATTGGCAATGTCTTCACAGCTTCCGTGATGGTGTCGCGTTCAATCACCTTCTGGGCT
>DAOWNS010000347.1 GCA_030642465.1 Candidatus Thorarchaeota archaeon
AGCCACATGCCAACAGATTTGCACGGTGCTTTCATGATGCCACCATATTACAGCTCTGAGTATGGTACAGTGAAAATCTATGAGATTGACTACACGATGTACTACCAGTACCTCAACAAGACCCACGCGGATTGGGTGCCTGATCTAGACCCTCTAGAAGGAGGTATTGCTGACGGTAACATCACTGATGACGAGAAAGAGTTTCAGAACTACCCGGTCGTCTTCGGAGGTGGTTATGAAGCAACTGTGTACACAGGGTCAAACTCGACCCATATGTACTACGGTATCCAAATGGACAACTATACACTGGGCCAAGATGCTTTCGGCCTGCAGCTTTCACCTCTTGATTCAACCAATCGTCCCGACATCCGAATCGTGAATTACGACGGTCAAGAGTTCTACGATGGCCAAGTAGGATTCGACGGAGAATGGGGCGCTGACTCAAGCGGTCTGAATGTGACGGAGTTTGCCACTGGCGAAAATGTAATCGAATTCATAATCCCGCTATGGTCGGAGGACCCGCAGGATGTTTTCATGCGTGGCGGCCTGAATTACCAGCTCAGGTTCCTGTTCTGGAACAATGTTGTCTCCGGCGAGCCTACGCTGTCATCCGACTGGACGTCTTTTTGGGTTCCAGTAGAGCTCTACTAATGAAAACGCAATCTGGCGGTTGGCTTTCTATAACCAATCGCTAGTTTCCTCTTTTGGAATGAGCACAAATTAGATGTCTAGTGCATTTTTTTCTTCGCGCGTCGGCGATAGTTTCCGTACCTATCTTGAGGACTATACCTTGCTGGATGTGGCGTCTTGACATGCCCTCCGCATTTAGGGCACTTGGAATCATCTAACGTGTAATACCCACAATCTGCACATTTGTATAACTGAGTCATCAGAACCCACTACTTACGCTGGAATGCAATAGTGCCATTATTGCTCTCGATGACCTTGGTTACTTTCCCAAGAACATCTGCAAGCAGTTCTTCTGCTTCACTATAGTCAGGGCTAACAATACTTAGCTTGTATCGTGGGGATCCCAACGCGTATATCTCAATGGATGACTTTCCATTTTTCCCCGATTCCAATCCATCTGTCAGCGCCTTCTTAATCGTATCAATACCCTTCGGCCCTGGAACAAGGATAGTCATTTCTCCATCTATCTCAACTTGCGGTATCTCAATACGCGCCTTTGCTAGGTCTGCCACTTGTTTCCTGAGCTTCTTGGTTGCTTTAACTTCCTCAAACGCATCAACACCCAAATCTGAGGCTCTTTCTAATCCCTTGTATATCTCACCAAAGACATCCTCAAGAGGCCAGCCAATCTGTTCAAAGATTTTCTCCAGTGAAACACCATTCTCCTTTGCAACCAGCTCTAGGAGCTTTTCAGCCTTCTGAGCACGCTTCCAATCGTTATTCTTTGCTCTCCTTGCTTCAGATGAAACTCGCCTTAGGGAGCAGTCAATATGCTTCTTATGTGTGTCTACCTGAAGCACCTTGACAACTACTCGCTTGTTCTCATGAATGTGATTACGTATATTCCTGAGCCACGTACTGCTAATTTCGGAGATGTGGATGAAACCCTCCTTTTCACCGTACTCTGGCAATTTGACATAAGCACCATAGGGGGCAACCTTTGTAGCAACTGCAATCGCATACTCATCGGGGTGTGGCCACTCAGCACGTTTCACAACCATTCTCCACAAACCTCCAATTGGCGTTTCTCAGGCGGGATTATGGAAGCACTTCCAGTTCTCGAGCTGTTGGCTCAAGCTTAGCCTTTCCGCCAGATGGTTTAGCCAGTATCTTCTCACAATTCAGACACTTAACCTCGGTCGTTGAGTGGCTGAAGATAATTTGTTCATTCTCGCAGTCAAGGCATTTCACTTTTATGAACCGTGACTTGGGCTGCTGAATGATTTCTCCTTTGCCCATTAACATCACCTAAACTTTCTCTATTTCTACCTTCTTCAGTCGCATGCCTTTCGATATGAGTGTATAATCACATTCAATGCATCGAAGCCTAAGTGTGGTTTTCTTTGTTGTCTTAGCGAAGCGCTTCTGAATAGGCTTTGGAAACGAACCATAGCCTTTGGTCTTCCTGGTCATCCT
>DAOWNS010000306.1 GCA_030642465.1 Candidatus Thorarchaeota archaeon
ACCACGTGAATCCAGTATCTCTGTAGCCCTAATCTCTTTAATTTCAACCATGAATGCCACCGCCCTCTCTGGGGGCAAGTACCGCCTTTTATTGAAGAGTGTTTCATCTTAGTTATACATTATCCATGTAAACGTGCCGGCCAAATCCATGCTTATCGGTCTGGTCCTCTTGTTCGCAATTCAAGACTGCTGTCGATGGAAAGGTAGGTCCAAACACTCAGGGGTGAAGCGTGAAGCCAAAATGTGTGAAGTGCGCATCAAACGCAAACACATCTTGTACATCTAGTGAACTCATGAGTGCAAAACTCACACAGTCAGTGAAGCTATATTCCTTGTCTGGATGGTTGCGAAAAATCTCAAATGCCTTGCTTCTAAGGTCGGTTGTGACAGAAACGACTTCGATGGATGATGAACTCTTAATCGACTCGTAGAGTTTAACTGCAGCAGTATGGTTCACTCTCATCCTTGTCAGTGTTACCAACTCATCAATCACATAGTCGGTTGTAATTATACTGCCAAACTCGCCATCCAGTATTCTAGGCAAGAACCTGTTTGCGCGTCTGTGATTGACATCACTGTCCACTTTGAGCGCAAAGAATGCACCTGTATCCACGAAGAGCAGTCCTACTCACCCGTTCCATACAGAGCAACATCATGCTCGACCGAGCCACGTTCACCCTTCTTGCCCTTGAGCTTCAGACTGAAGAAAGGATCATCTGCATTCACATCATCTGATGTAAGATAGGAGCGAATGATTGACCTCAGCAGGTCTTTCAGACTCCTCTGCGCCCGTCTAGCCCGTGCAACGAGAAGAGCATGCTCTTCAGGGCTGACTGTCGTCTGTACAACCTTCATGTGACATTCCCCATGTAACATGTGAAATGAAGGGATAAAAGGCTTTCCAAGGCACTTGCGGTAGATCACATCATCCGGTGAATAAAGAAAACGAAGGAACTGTGACTAGTTGACTTGTCATTGTGGGCACCTATGAAAGCAATTTCAAGGAAAGGCGGAACACTGAAGTGGTGTACGCTGTGCATTGTTTTTCTGGTTGGCAAACCTTTTTGTTATGAGGACCGAAGGACGTTATCTCGAAGAAGTACCCCAAGCGGAGTGCTCTGCCGTGATATTCGATAAAACTCGAACTAAGATCGTCTGCACAATCGGCCCTGCGTCCCGGTCAAAGAAGACGCTGACCAAGATGATAGAGGCAGGAATGGATGTCGCGAGAATCAACCTCTCGCATGAAGACCATCCGTCCGCCAAGAAGACGTTCAAGACCATTCGTTCTGTGGACGATTCCATCCCAATCATGTTTGACATTCAAGGCCCGAAGATTAGGATTGGCGAACTAAGAGCTCCAGTGGAACTGAAGAGTGGCAAGGAGTTTACGATATCAATCGAGGACTTCATCGGAGATGAGAAGCGCGTTTCAATCTCGCACAAGGAGTTGCCCAACGACGTTCAACCGGGCGACATGATTGCAATCAATGATGGAACCGTTAGATTACAGGTGAAGTACATTCAGGGCGACGAGGTGGTCACGGAGGTTATTCACGGGGGAGTGATATCGACTCGAAAGGGTGTAAATGTCCCGGGGATTAAGCTGTCCTGTAGAGTGCCGACTGAACAGGACTGCAGGGACCTTGACCTGGCTGCGGAACTTGAGCCTGATTTTGTGGCTCTGTCCTTTGTCATTGACCACAGGGACGTTATCAACGTAAGAGACATCCTGAAGTCCAATGGCCCAAGCGATGCGGGACTGATAAGCAAGATAGAGCACAAGTTGGCGGTTGAGAATTATAGCGCAATTCTGGAGCAATCGGATGGCGTGATGATTGCTCGCGGTGACCTCGGCATTGAGGTGCCAATCGAGGACGTACCCATTCTCCAGAGAGATTTGATACGTGAGGCCAATACGTGGGCGAAGCCTGCGATTGTCGCCACCCATATGCTTGAGTCGATGACCCATGAGAGCGTGCCTACGCGGGCAGAGGTAAGCGATGTAGCCAATGCTGTGTTCGATTGGGCGGATGCTGTCATGCTAAGCGGAGAAACCGCCGTCGGTGTTGACCCGGTGGCGGCGGTGGAGATGATGAATCGAATCATCAAGCGGGTGGAGCCGCGATTGCCCCTCGTGAATCCCGCTGAGATTACGTCGCCCAAGAGAATGATTGTGGAAATCATCGGCAATCTGGTTTACAACGCAGTATCATTGATTCCAGACCATGTGGACGGAGTCATAACTGCCACGAGGTCGGGGTACACGGCGAGGTGGATTTCGAAGTTCCGTCCGCCGGTGCACATCTACGCAGTGACGCGGGATGCGAGGGTCATGAGGCGGCTTCGACTTCTCTGGGGAGTTCATCCAGTCCACCTCGGGGAGCACATTGAGTACGTGGATGACCAGGTGCGGGAAACGGTCCGTGCAGTCTATGCTCAGGGTCTGATTTCGAAGGACAAGGACATCGTCTTCACGTCCGGCACGAGGAACATCGAAGGGAAGACGAACATTGTGGGCGTGTTCCATGTCATAGATTTGATAGCAGAGTGATAGATAGTTTTCATGTCACCGTAAGCAGCTTCGAAAACCATTCCCTTTTCCTCTC
>DAOWNS010000297.1 GCA_030642465.1 Candidatus Thorarchaeota archaeon
GAATTCTTAGCAAGTTGCGTCAGCTAGCGGGGATTGCAGACACAGATCTAGACAGAGCCAAAGAAGTTGCCAGCAGGCATGGAGTCGAGGCATTCGAAAGTTACGAAACAATGATTGAATCGGCTTCAATCAATGCTGTAATCATTGCCACCCCCACATCAACTCATGCGAAGATTGCAGAAGAAATTGCTTCCAAGTATAAGGGAATCAAAGGTATTCTGATAGAGAAGCCAATTGCCAGCACCTACGAGGACGCAAAAAGAGTAGCTAAAGTGCTAAGGGAAAAAGGCATTAGCACTGTGGTTTCGCACTCAGAGATTTACAACCCAGTAGTCGATCGGGCGCTCGATTTGATTAAGTCGGGCGCAATAGGCACGCCCCAGACAATCATACATGATAGAAGAGGCTTCGTTCAGCCAAGTAGAATCCCATCACTCGGCGATGTCTTCGAAGATATCGGAGTTCATGATTTTGATATTATGGCTAGGATAAGCAGCGGGCCTGCAAAACTTTACGCACAGTGTAATGAAGCGAGGGGGGTATTCAACGCTAGCACTGTGATTGTGAAGTTTGAAAGCGGTACACAGCACGTATTCCACCTGTCAAGACAATACGCAGGCAGGAGGCGTACAATGGATGTTTCTGGAACAAAAGGAACATTGGTCTTAGATTTGTTCGCGCAGATCATCAAGGTTACTGATTTGGACCAAGAACCATCTGCAGACGGCAGGACACTCAGACTTCCAGAGAGGGGAGCAACCATCAAAGTCTATGGCGAGCCTCTTGGAGAGGTCATCCACGACTTCCTTACCTGTATTGAAACAGGCGCCATGCCCAAAGTGAGCCTTGATGATGGCGTTGCTGCCATGGAGATTGTGGAAGCTGCAAGAAAGAGCGCTAGTACTGGCCGGATTGTCGACGTTGATGTCGAACCTAGGGGATGACCACAGCAGCTAGATGCGTTCGATGAGTTATTGTAATCTCTACATCAACAGTGCTTCCCGGCGTTAGTTCTTTTTGGATAATAACCGCCTTGTACGAAGTGTTCCTGCAAAGCGTTCCGGCTTTCGAAGCAGCACCTACTACGAGGACTGGGCCGGTCCAACCGAGCCAAGTCGCATTCTGCTCGGTTACGATCTCTGCAACAAGCGCAGATAGCTGTCGGCTTCTATCTTTCTTGACTGACGTGTTCACCTTGTTTCTGGCCCGCGAGGCAACTGTGCCGGGACGATCCCCGTATTTGGATATGTTGACGACAGGGAGCCTTAGGTCGCTAATGATTTCTATCGTTTTGTTGAAGTCTTCGTCAGTTTCACCAGGAAAGCCTACAATGATGTCAGTGGCGATTGTAGCCATTGGAATCTTCTTCCGGATTGAGCGCACAGCTGACCGCCAATCTTCGACTAAGTAGCGCCGCTCCATGGCACCGAGGATATCGTTGCTGCCTGACTGTAGTGGCATATGGAAGAACTTGAAGAAACGTGGGGATTTCATGACCTGCAGAAACTCATCGATTGCGCCAAGGATATGGTGGGGGTTGAACATGCCCAACCTGAACATGTGAGTCCCCTCAATAGCCTCCAGAACATGCAGAAGCTCTACAAGGGTTTTTCCGGTTTCATGTCCGTAGACTCCTGTGTCTTGGCCTGTAAGACGAATCTCCCGGTAACCTTGGTGAACACATCGACGAACCAAATCGTGCAGTGACTTGATTGAATAGCTTTTCACCTTGCCCCTAGCGAATTTGACTGCGCAATATGTACAGCTGCCCAAGCAGCCTTCGCAGAGAGGAACTGTACACACAATACTGCCGGGTGGACCTTCGAAGAACCTGAGCTTGGAGCCAGAGTCAGGTTCAAGGTGAAGAAGGCCGCGCTCCCCCTTCATCACACGGTCAACGATCAAGCCCAGAGTTTCAATCGACTGCGGGCCAAGGATGGCCGCGTAGTTGGGGATGGCTTTTTGCACTCTTCGAAGAGATATTTTTGGTAGACACCCAGCGACAATCACCGGCATTGTCATCTTCGAGAGTTCTTCCAAGCGATGAATGATTCTATCCTCTGTTGGCTCCTTGACACCACATGTGTTCAATATGATGACATGGGCCTCATCAGGGCTGAGAACACGCTTAGCGCCTCGGGCGTTAAGATGACCTGCAATCATGTCTGAGTCTGCAGTGTTTAGGGCGCACCCGTAGGTTTCCAAGTAGTATGAAGTTGCGCCCAAATGTGTGTCACCTATCCGCCTTGCACGTGAGGAAGAATGGAAACTACATCACCCTCACTCACCAAGGTGGCCGCTCCGTTTAGGGTGGCCACGTCCTTTGTATTCAACAGTACTATCAGGTTCCCGCTGATGCGTGGTCCATTCATTATCAGACGATTCATATTCGGGCCTCCTATCTCGATGACCCGGGATATCACTTCCCGAACTGTGGAGCCAGAAGGAACCTCAATCTCAACTAGATTCTCTTTCAGCAGTTGTCTGAGTGGGCCAAAAGGCTTGAACATGACACGCATATGTCGGACCTGTTGGAACGCCCATCTGCACGTTATTCAGCCTTTTGATACTGAGCAATCAGGTCCTCCACCATAGCATCCACTGTTTTTACTACATCATCGATTTCCTCTTTGGTTGCTCTATCAATGTGAATTCCAACCGTTACGACGACAGAAACTCCCATAGACTTGCAAATCTTCTCCGCTGCAGAGTTTGCCACGATGTAGTCCTTGTGACCTGGGAACGTGAATGTGTTGACGCTAACAGTGGTAGCGTTTCTGTAGTGACTCCTTGCAGAATGCGCAACCGCAACTCC
>DAOWNS010000066.1 GCA_030642465.1 Candidatus Thorarchaeota archaeon
AGTCCCCATGCTACCCTATGGGGTCGGTTCAGTATGACCATGTACCAAGCTGGTAGCAAGACAAATGTCATCCCGGGAAAGGCAGAGATTTCCTTTGATTGCAGATGCATCCCAGAAGAAGATCCGAAGGAAGTTGCCAAGGACCTTGAGAGGTTCTTGGAACTGGTCAAGAAGGAAACAGGTGTTGATGCAAGCCTTGAAATCAAAATGACGGTTCATGGCTGGGGTTCTGATCCTGAGAATAAGTACATCAAAGCGTTTCATGCAGCAGTCCAGGAATCTGTTAGTCCCGACATACCTATCTCTGCAGACCTAGGTGGAAATGACGGACACTTCTTCACTGCAGTAGGAATTCCTACTGCCTGCTACGGGACTATTGCTGAGGACGGCAATTTCCATGGCATTGACGAGTTTCTTAGACTTGATGACTATGAGAAAGTGAAGAAAGCACTCATCCATTTTGCTGAGACGTGCAAGTAGATGACTGATATCCATGACCTGGAGATTGGAGCACCGGGCCCTTTCTTACCGCCATATGATAATGTGGTCAGGAACGCACAGACAATTGACTCTCTGGGATACGACAGCATGGCGTTTCCGGACCACTTCGCGGGTTTCATTCCCGAAGAGATTTGGACTCCCGATGTGACTCCCCTTGCTCTTATCCAACAGTCGCCACATACTTACTATGAGATGGCCAGCATAATGGCGGCTTGTGCTGTTGTGACGGAACGCGTAAAATTGCTTTCCGCGGTCACTGAACCACTACGCATACACCCAGTTCTGCTTGCACAGACCTTTCTAACTCTAGATCACATAAGTCGAGGACGGGCGATCATGGGCATCGGAGCTGGGGAGATTGAAAACGTGGAACCATACGGTTTGAGATATTCTGGTCAAGTTGGGAAGCTGAGGGAAGCCTTGGAGATAATTACTACAATCTGGGAAACTCATGAACCTTTCAACTACGATGGCAACTTCTGGAAGATGAGAAACGCTGTGATGTCACTTAGACCGGCAGTGGAAGGAAAACCGCCTCCTATCTGGATTGCCGCACATGGGCCTAAGATGTTGAAGATAACTGCAGAGTTTGGGGATGGATGGATTCCCACGCTGCTTCAGCCCAGAGATTATGGTGAGAAGCTGAGGGAGATTGAGCAACATCGGAAGCAATTGAATCAGACCGGTGAGTTCACTGCAGCTCTATGAAATTGGTGCATCTTGGATGAGGACGTTTCTGAGTGCGAGAGGATGATGAACACACCTCTCGCCAGAACGTTTGCCCTTCTCTACCGTTCATTGTAGGTTGTACGAAGTTAGACACCGAAGTCTAGTACGTCCAGAAAACGGCACTGGACTACTCCGTGAGGAACCTTCATAGGTGTATCATATTCCTCAGGGATCGATGTCGTATTGGTCTATATAAAGCCCACAATAGACTTGTCTAGGTATGTCCAACTTTGCATCAGCTGTTTACTGCCCTCTCTTCGCCATTTCTTCTGCTCGCAGCTGTCGTCTCAATATCTTCCCGACGGAAGTCATTGGTAGACCGTCCACAATCTCGACCTCACGAGGACGCTTGTATCCAGCTAGACGCTCCTTAGACCAAGCAATGATTTCTTCCGGTGTTGCGGTTTCACCATCCTTCAGGACCACAAACGCCTTCACGTACTCATTGGATGGGTCATCCTTTCGTGGCAATCCAATCACACCGGCCATCTTGATCTTGGGGTGCTCATAGAGAGTGTCCTCAACCTCCCGCGGGTAGGCCTTCAAACCACCGACATTGATCATGTCCTTTTTCCTGTCCGAAATGACAAAGAAACCTTCCTCGTCCATGCGACCAATATCACCTGTGAGGAAGTATCGCTTGCCACCGAATGTTCGGAATACCGCAGTTGTTTCTTTGGGTTTGTTGTAGTATCCCTTCATAACCTGCGGTCCGCTGAGAGCTATCTCTCCTATCTCACCCTGAGCCAGCTCTTTGGATCCCGTTTCAATGTCAACGATTGTTGCATATGTGTTGCTAACCGGCAATCCGATTGAACCAAACTTCCGAGTAACCTTGGATGGTGGATTACCGTGCGTCAACGGCGACGTTTCCGTCAGGCCGTAGCCCTCAAACAAGGTGCCCCCTGCTACTGCCTCAAAGAGTTTGGCCAGTTCCGGCGGCAGAGGCGCAGCTCCGGAGCAACACACCTTAAGGCTTGAAAGATCCATGTCTTTCACCTTTGGATGATTTGCGATTCCTGCGTACAACGCGGGAACACAGTGCATTATTGTGCCCTTGTCGTTCTCTATCGCTTCAAGCAATTCTGTCATTGGTGGTTTCCCTGCTCTTGGATCGGGGATGCAGATTACGCTATTCGCTTGACGAACGCAGGTTATCATTGTCAGCGTCAGACCGTAGCTGTGATACCACGGAAGGGCGCCAACATACACTTCCTCTCCCTCTATCAGGTTGCTGGGAGGCTCAAGTTGTGCCCACTCGTGCATCTGCTCCACATTGCTCGTTAAGTTATAGTGAGTCAACTCCGCACCTTTCGGTGTGCCTGTTGTCCCGCCAGTGTACAGAATCAAAGCTGTGTCTTCTTTGGGGGTGGTTGACACTTCAGGTGCCTTCGGCTCGTAGTTGGCCATGATGTCCTTGTAGAAGACGGTGATGTCATCTTCGTATGATGGGCTCTTGGGAATCTTACCTAGAAGACCTCCTAATACGGCTTTTACCTTCGAAAGGTACTCCGTTGAACTACAAACAATCACAGTCTTGACATCGGTGCCCTTTACGGCTTCGTATGTCATCGGTGTGAACTTTGGATGGTCAAAGCAAAACACCGCGACAGCACCAGAGTCCTTCAACTGAAAGTTCAGTTCAGGTGTCGTGTACGACGGATTGCACGTAACTGTGATTCCTCCCGCCTTTAAGATACCAAAGAACACGGGGGGATAATGGGGCAAGTTGGGTAAGAAAACCGCGACCTTATCGCCCTTCACGATTCCTTTGCTAGCAAGGAAATTTGCAATCTTATCAGCGCTCTCTCTCACCTGCGAGTAGGTCTGACTACTACCGGCCCAAATAGTGTACGTCTTATCGCCGTACTGGTCGGCTGTCCTATCTAGCATTGCGAAGAGGGGTTCCTCCGGAAGGTCCAAAGATTTTTTCACTTTCTCTGGCCACTTTCCGCCTTTGTGCCATAACATTTCTTCCATGATTTGTTCTACTCCACTACTCTCTCATCAAATCTAGTGACAGTATATGTCAATAGATGGTAATGAACTAATCGCTGGATATCACAACAGTGCTTGATATTTCCTTCTGCTTTCCTTTTCGAGCATATTTTGGTCTCTAAATGGCCATTCAACACAACAAATAAGATGATGAAACAACAAATGGCACTAACACTAGGGTCATAGAGCGGGCCCGCTGCCGAAGGGATAATCGAGTGAGCAATGCACAGGCGACCGAGCAATCCGAACGGATATTGAAGCAGCTAGTTAACGAGGGCAAACCAATCTTAGGCTACGTGTATCCACATACTCCTCTTGAGATTATAATGGCACACGGCTTGATGCCTGCACTCCTATACGCGAATCCTACGGTGATGGGCTCCTACGAGGCTAGCCTGCAGACATTCGCCTGTTCTTTCATCCGAAATATGTTCAGTCAAAGAGTCAATGATCAGCTTCCTTATGTTAACGGAATAGTATTCCCCGGAAACACCTGTGATTCTCTCCAGAATCTTGCCGATATCTGGCATCTACGATTTCCTCAGGATAAGGTCTTTCGATTAACATATCCTGCAGGAAACCAGGGTGAAGCTGCTGTTCAGTACTTTGCAGAAGAACTTAGAATCTTCAGCAATGCATTGGAAGATGCTTATGGCTCTCCATTTTCTGATGCTACCTTCAGGCAGGCAGTTGATCTAGTTCAACAATTCCGCAGTGCAGTCCAGTTCCTCTATGCGGCTCGGCTTCTTCAGCCAAGTTCAGTACCTTACCACCGAATTGCGGCATTCGTGAGGGAGTTCCACTCAGCTCCTCTAGAAATGGTAGTTGATGAACTCAGGGCGACCGTGAATGATGTGGAGCACGGCTTAGCGGAAGCAGGCCGGATCGACTCCACCAAGGCATTGCAGCACGCACTTCTGGAGCGAAGACTAGAGGATGTTTCGCTTCCGTCTGATTTGCCCACTCCACGAATTGCCATAGTAGGGGGAATGACCGAACCACAGGCGATAGCTGAATTGGTCAATGCCATCTCGAAAGTTTCATCCACTGCGGTTGTGTTTGACCTACTCTCCTTTGGTTTCAAAACGATATTCATGCCAATGCCGGCTTTTGAGGGTGATCCGTTTGAAACTATGGCACGTTCAGTGCTCGGTGCTCTGTTGGAGCCCACACAAGAAGGACTTCCAAGGCGTCTTGATTTCCTGAAGGATGCACTCACTCACTTGGCCATTGATGGGCTTATTGTGTGCGAACAGTCTTTTTGCGACCCAGACGAGTTCGAGTCACCGTCGCTCCTTACAGTTGCATCAGAGGTCGGGGTAAGGACTGTAAGGCTTCCGGTTGACCCGGAATTCTCCGACCGTGTACGACTAGAAGGGAGAATCCAGAGCTTTCTAGAAACTCTCACACACGGGGGTGCAGCGTGATGTCAGAGAAAGTGAAAGAGGAGAAAGCGTATAGAGTACTGGAATCTCACAATTTCCTGCAGCGTGTAATGTTCCGCTATATGCTAGAAGGACATGCTGCGAGCGAAGAAGGCAAGCTAGCATGGGTCACCTCCGGCTTTCCCGTAGAGATTCCTGTTGCAATGGACGTGGGCGTATCCTATCCAGAACAGTACGGGGCTATCGTTGGCTCAGAAAAGGCAGGCCCTAAGCTATGTGAATATGCAGAGGAGTTAGGTTACTCGCAAGAGCTCTGCTCCTACGCTCGGGCGAGCATCGGATCAGTGAAACATCCCGAGGAGAGTCCCTTGGAGGGGCTTCCGGCCCCCCAAGCGCTTTTGGCATGCAACAACATCTGTGGGACTGTCCTGCGATGGTACGATGCTATTTCTCAGATGACTGGGGCTCCCGTATTCCTTTTGGATACACCCCCTCTTGAGGGGGAACAAATGCCTCATCATATTGCCTATGTTCGTCATGGTCTTGATAACCTTGTCAGCTTCCTGAGTAAGCAATTCGGCACGACTCTAGAAGAGGACAAGTTTCGTAAAGTGACGGACCTATCAACAGAAACCATCGGTATCTGGACACAGTGTCTCGAGGCGTGTAAGAACAAGCCCTCTCCCCTCAACTGTGCAGATCGTTTCCTAGCGATGGCTCCGGTAGTGGCTATTCGTGGGAGGGACTATACCTTAGAATATTATCAGACGCTTCTCAATGAGGTCAATGACCGAGTTGCCAATGGTCTTGGGGCAATACGTGACGAAAAGGTCCGTCTCCTATGGGATAATATTCCTCCATGGTTTCGCGTATTCCGCATTATGGGGTCGCTCGCTAAGAGGGGGGTGGTATTCCCAGCGGACACCTACACACACGCATGGACAGGATCCATCAAGGGTGAAGACCGGATGGATAGCATTGCGTCCATGTACTCCAATGTTTACCTGAATAAGGGGCTTGAAGCTAAGGTCGATAAGATGTGCAATCTCATAAAGAACTATGATTTGGATGGGTTTGTTATGTTCTCTGTCAGGTCGTGCAAGCGCTATTCCTTGGGACAGCTCGTATCAAAGGAACTTGTATCGGAGAGGACTGGAGTGCCTGGCGTGGTCATAGAAGGCGATATGGTTGACTCGCGCCTGCAAAATGATGCGCAGATTGAAACTCGCCTGGACGCACTGCTGGAGATGTTACTGTAGGTTGCGATTGCTTTGATACAACAATCGAAAATGGGCATCGGTCTTGATCTCGGTTCCACAACCACTAAGGGGGTCCTTGTGGATGAGAGTGGCAAAGTCATTGCAGCTCACCTGGTACTTACCGGAGCGATAGCATCCAAGGCTTCAGAAAATGTTCTCGAAGAGCTGATAAAACTCTCTCAACTCGACTTGGAAGATGTTTCTACGGTGAGCACTGGATATGGACGAACACAAGTGAAATTCGCGCACGAGTCAATAACTGAGATAACTTGTCATAGTGTGGGCGTTCATACTCTGAATCCTAGCATCAAACTTCTCATTGACGTTGGTGGTCAAGACTCGAAGGTAATACGCATCGGTTCGAACGGCAGACCGACTGACTTCGAGCTCAACGATAAGTGCTCAGCAGGCACAGGTAGATTCCTCGAAGTCATGGCAAGGGTTCTAGAAGTGTCAATTGATGAGCTTGGCCCACTCGCGCTGAAGTCGAAATCTCCATGTCCAATCAGCAGCACTTGTACGGTGTTTGCTGAGAGTGAGGTTATCGGGCGCATTGGCTCTGGAGAGGGTCCGGCGAATATCGCTGCGGGGGTCCACCAAGCAATGGCCGCAAAGATCAGCACACTATCACGACGTGTTGGTGCAGCTTCGCCAATCGGTGTGACTGGGGGTGTCGCGCGCAACCCAGCGTTTCGCCATTATCTCTCCGCAGCACTGAACTGTGAGCTTTGGATGCCCGAAGAGCCACAACTGACCGGGGCTCTTGGTGCAGCAATCCTTGCTATTGCGAGAGCATCCGATACAGAATAATTCATTAGGATTCTCAATTGATAGCGCACAAGTTCGTGTTCCGATTCGGATTTCTGTCGCGCTGTGTGTCTGCGTGGTTAAAGATATCAGTCGGGACCGCAATAACGTATTCACTGACCGCCAAGGATAATAAGAAAATCTGAGGCGGGCTCGATATACGCAATTTAGTTGTGGTGATTATACTTGGACCTAATCCTTGGATTTGCTCTCGTACTCATTCTGAGTCTGCTTTTCGCAGGAGTGATTATTCTTCTGGGTAGGTCTGTGGCACCCAAGGCACGGACAACGGGAGCTGCAGTTGAGTCGTATGCCTGTGGTGAACCAGCCTTTGAGGGTGGCAAGATACAATTCAATCTGCCTTTGTTCAACTATGCTCTCTATTTCCTGTTCTTTGAAAGCCTCGGGTTTATCTTATTCCTCTCTTGGCAGAGCCCTGGACTGGTTGTGATTACATATTTGCTCGTGACTCTCGTTGCCGCAATGTACGTTTCGCTCACACCAAAAGAGCTGGGTCTGGAGGCTGCATAGATGGGCTTCTTTCAGAAACTAGTGAATAAGGCGCGTGTAAAATCACCATTTGTTTTTCACTTCAACTCAGGCAGCTGCAATGGCTGTGACATTGAGATAATCGCGGCACTGATGCCCAGAATTGATATCGAGCGTTTCGGCATGAAGTTAGTCGGAAGCCCGCGCCATGCTGATATTATGCTCGTCACTGGGCCGGTATCCCACCAAATTGCACCACGACTGAAGCGAATCTACGACCAGATGGCTGAACCAAAGTTCGTGGTGGCCGTGGGTTCATGTGCTTGTAGTGGAGGCGCATTTCGAGGTGGCTATGCAACGCTGGGAGGCGTAGACCAAGTCATTCCTGTGTCTGCATATATCCCCGGATGTGCTCCCAAGCCGTCGGCTATCGCATATGGCGCATACAAGCTCCTTGAACACCTCTCGGAAGTGTGGGATCTGGTGGAATCCACCTCAATAAAGAAGGTACCAATCCGAAAACACAAACGCAAGGCTGATTTCTTACCGCATGATCGTGATCCTGATGAGGATGATATGGAACCCCCGCCAGACTCAGTGATTCAGGAGTTATTTGCGACTAACGGTGACGAATCAAAGAACCGGCCGGTAATTCCGGAGGATGACCCATCGATGGGAACGTGGAAGGAGTCAAAGAAAGATGAGTGACACAGAGAAAGAGAAAATCACTGAGCATCATCCAGCGCCAAGAGAGGGTCATAAGGACGAGTACGAGCTTCTGGAAGAAATGATGGTTGATCTCAAAGATTCAATCATTAAGGAAGGCACCTACGTCCACAAGCAGCCAAGGAGAATCTTTGTGCAGATCCATCCCGAGAAGATACGGAACGTGGTCCAACACATGCTCGATAAGTACGACATGTGGCAGTTCATTACTGTTTCAGGGAGAGACTTGGGCGATGACCTTCAGGCATGTTATCACTTTGTCATCAATGAAAGAAAAATAGCCATCACGTTCAGACTCAATGTACCGAGAAACAAGCCAGAGCATCCTTCGATTTCAGACATAGTCCCCGCTGCCGAGTTCATAGAGAACGAGGTGCGGGAGCTGTTTGGCATAGTGCAGGTCGGTCATCCCAACGTTCGTCGCATAGAGCTTCCTGAGGACTGGCCGGCAAACGAATACCC
>DAOWNS010000295.1 GCA_030642465.1 Candidatus Thorarchaeota archaeon
CATCCGACAGACAAGATGCCTCCTAGACAGGAAGTGGAGAGAAAATTCGCGTCCATAATCAAGAGAACGCTGGCAAGAGGCGGGAAGATACTGATTCCAGTCCTTGCAGTCGGCCGAGCTCAGGAGATTATGCTAGTGCTAGAGGACTTGGTTTCCAAGAAGCGGATTCCGAGGATTCCAATCTACATTGAGGGGATGATTGCCCAAGCCACGGCAATCCATACAACACATCCAGAAGCCCTCAGCAAGAAGATACGAGAAATGGTATTTCATCAGGGAGTCAACCCATTCTTGAGCGAAATCTTTGTTCAAGTGGACAATCCCGACCAACGCGAGGAGATCGTGGAGGGGGAACCCTGTATTATCATGGCTACCTCTGGGATGTTGGCTGGTGGACCAAGTGTGGATTACTTCCGGCTCCTAGCACCTGATGAGAAGAATATGTTGGCGTTTGTTTCATATCAAGGAGCAAATACGCTTGGCAGTAGAATCCAAAAGGGCTGGAAGGAAGTACGCATGAAGAACCACCAGGGACAGACGACTGCAATTCCCGTTAACCTTGAGATTACCACCGTCGAAGGCTTCTCGGGACACTCCGATAGGAAGCAAATACTGAACTTCGTCAAGCGTGTCAGCCCCGTTCCAGAAATAGTGCTAACCTGCCATGGAGAGGCGTCCAAGTGCACGAATCTTGCCTCGACAATCCACAAAGCGCTAAATATCGACACATATGCGTTGAGAGTCACAGAAAATATCAAGCTGAGATAACGCTGTGTACTCAATACTTGACGAACCAAGGTGTCACAATAACGCAATTGTCGTTAACTAGAGCAATGTCTGCACTGTAGCTTCGGGTTTCTCCACGAATGCGCTCGATAATGCGTTTCAATTCCAAATGGCTCTGTTCTTTCCCGTCATTCATTCTTGTGATGTCAAGGAGTATGATGTTACCGTTTCGGACTTGGTCTACAACATACGGAACATCATTGAGAGAATCTAGGCGTTTTGATCTAATGAATATAGACTCGAGCTCCGCTAGCCTCTTTAATTCATGAACAGGTTCTGGACTCTCGCTCTTCACAGCGGGCGAGAATACACCTAAGCCTGCATAAGGCGGAATTACCGTCTTTTCATTGTCAGCCTCTTTCTTGTTTCGCTTGCGTCTAAACAGGGAACGCACTCTAAATCACCTCGAGTTACATGTGCTCCAAACTGTCGTAAGAAGAAAAGACCTAGTATTATGAGATGACTGAAGCGTTCAAATTTTGAATTCCCAAAGCTTGTCGCCAACATGGTGTATTGATTGGATTACCTTGCCTGAAACTGCGCTACGCAGTTCTTCACTCGACATCTTGGAAACGCCAACTGCAAGAGGCTTCCCATGCCGTTCATCGATTATGGCAACGATTGATCCAGCCTTGATTCCATCTTCTATCTGGGTGATTCCGGGGCGCATAATGTCTGCACCATTGACGACAAACTTGACTGCTCCCATGTCGACTGTCACCTTGGGAATCCTCACAACTTCGCTGAGCAGCGCTCGAAGAGTTGGGAAGAGAACTCCGTCAGTTTCAAAGAAAATAATCTCGCCTTCTACTAATATGACCCGTGACCCATCATCCAGCACGCCTTCTTCGAGCTTTGACTTCTCATCCAGCCCCGTTATACTCGAACTCAGGATATTCTCTATCCGCTCCAGCTCCCTCCTCTGGTCACGTTTCTTCATTGGATGGCGTTTTCGGATACGTTCTATCTTTGGCATCAACAATTCCAAATGACTATGTCCTTTTGAAATCTGTGGCGCAACCACGTGAAACTGGCTGGAAACGCGATTTGAATGGTCGGTTTCATCGTCACGTTTTTAAGCCAAACCCAGCGACAAGACGAAAGCGTCGAGGGCCCGGAGGCTTCGACTATTGTTCTGTGTTGGTGAAAACCAGTGAATGCAGGTAGACCTATGGAACTGCTCCAAGATTCGATTGACACTCAGGTGCTCGTTGAGATGAAGGGAAGTAAGAAGGTCAAGGGAAAATTGCTCGGCTATGACCAGCATTTGAACCTCATACTTGAGAACGCCGAAGAGATAACCTTCGACCCAGAAACCAATACAGAAACTGTGGTGGCTATCGACAACGTGATTGTGAGAGGCGACAACGTCATTATCGTTAGTCCGGCGCCCAAGTCAGGTAAGAAGGAGTAGACTGCTATGGGAAAGGGCACTCCAGCCAAAGGCAAGAAGAATAATCCCCACCACATTCGCTGCAGAAGATGCGGCAGACGATCTTATCACGTCAGGCACAAGAAGTGCGCAGCCTGCGGCTATGGCGCCTCAGCTAGACTCCGTAAGTTCAATTGGGCTCACAAGAACGTTCAGGGCACTCGTATTCGCGGCTAGAACCAGTGTCAGCAGATTGCGTTAGGTTCTGCAAGGATGACAACTGGCACTTGATTGTTAAAATCACAAGTTGCTCCATAATTCTTTTAACCGCACCTTCCCGCTTTGCGAACTGCACTTCGTGTGCACTTCTGGGCCGGTAGATCAGCCTGGACATGACTTCGTTTCGAGGTCATGGGGAGCTAGATCGCTTCCTTGGCAATGGCTACGCATAAGCGTACCTCCCAAAATGGAAGAGGTCCCGAGTTCGAATCTCGGCCGGTCCACCATTCATTTCATAGTTGTTTCTTTCAACGAGTTTCATCCACGATTCCTAACATGAAGTCGAGTTCGAACTTTGTCAAGCAACAAGCGAATGTCTACTCGGTAGGGGGAGAAGAGATAGAGCAGTCCAAGAGCAATCCAGATTCCACCATGCATGAACACTAGGTAGAATACACTGTCAAC
>DAOWNS010000162.1 GCA_030642465.1 Candidatus Thorarchaeota archaeon
GTCTGGAGACGGGTTCAATCGATTCTTCGCCAACGCCTCCTTCACCTTCAATGGCCTCGCACGTCTCCAGGTTAATAACCCGGTGTTCCGTATAAACTGTGGGTCCGATTTCGCCTTTAAGCGGTACAATGCTCATGGAATCAAGTGTATTTAGGAGGTTTTCCATACAGCCTTCAGGGTCAAGAATAAAACTTGAGCCCCAGCAGCGCCAAAAATGCCAGCCAACCCGTTCAAGAACCCGCTGGCGGGCGAAATCATCCGCCCAGCGATCCGGAGTATGGTATTGATCACCATCCAATTCGATTGCAAGGCGCCTGTCATTGCCGCCTTCAACCACCAGATCGATTGAGTAAGGGCCGACTTTCACCTGTGGTGTGACACTGTAATCAAGGTTGACCAGTCGAGTAAACACCTCTCGTTCAAAACCTGACTCACACAATTCAATCAAATCCCCTGCTCCTGAAACCGCACCGGCCATAGGCTCCTTGAAATGGCGTATCACTTTGGCCTTGAGATCATCGGTCTTGAGCATTTCCTCTTTTAAAGAGCGAAACAGATACATTCGATCCCGTGCACGGGAGAGCGCTACATTGTATCGTTGCTGGAATAAGAGTGCAGTTTTAGCAGACTTGGTTTTTGGACATTCTACCATGCTGACAAACATGATATCTCTCTCCTTGCCCTGAAATGTGGCTGAGTCGCCGCAGGTAATCTCATGCCTGAGAAAGGCATCTTCCCCGATCCTCGAAAGAAGCAATGACTGAATAAACTGTGTCTGCTTGGCACCAATTAGGGATACGACTCCTATCCGTCTCCCGGCATAATTGGGATCACTGATGATACGTTCGATTTCATCGGCAATCGCTTCTGCCTCGGCAACGTTAATCTGGCGCCTGTCTTTTCGGCCATGGGGGATGTGAACATCGATCAGAGGCGGGTCTAACCGCTCGGAAGCTTTTGGGACTCGCAAGGGGTAAAGCTCCTGATCATAGAACTGCATACTGAATCGGATAATCGGCTCTACGCATCGAAAATGCTCACGGAGCATAATTCGCCCTCCAGGGAAGACAGCGTTTGCCAGATCATACAATGAAATACCTGGGACCATCAGAGCGCCAAAGGGTTGATCTCTGAGATAGTTGTGCCTGAGTTGAAGAAGTTTCTTTTCCTCAATAAAGGCAGCCGTAGGGCTAACCTGCTTGTCATCGCCAACTATCAGCAACTTCTTTCCCCTAACAAGTGCCGGGAGTGCACTGATGTCCGACTGCGAGGCCTCATCAACCACGACAAGGTCGAATGAACCCAATTCTGCTGGCAGGCTTTCTGAGATCCGCCAGGTTGGCATTATCCAACATGGCACAGCGGAGTAAGAACGCTCCATTGCTCTTCGTGCATCTCTACGAAATCGCTGGGCACGAATCCCGGTGCCTTTACCGATTCGGCGGATAGCGCTCGTAAACATGACCAGAGCGCTTTCTACACGCGCGGTCAGACTCTTTTTCAATCCCAGAAAAGTGCGTAGTTTGACAACATCCTCGAAGATTTTTCTTAGTTCATTATCGTAGCGTATTCGATCCGCCGAAAGTTTACTGATCCGGTTACGGCCATCAATTTGCTTGAGGTATCTCTCTCGCCGTGCCCAGGTCCAACTTTCAAGCCAGTTTCCAGGAGTCCATGGATCATCAATGCTGGTAACAGGCTGGCTCATAAGAGCACTGGCCCAATGAGTACCTCCAGATTCTCTGATCAAGCCTGCCACTCGCTCCACCGTTTGCATATGGGGCGTCAAATTGTGCAGCCTGGTAAGCCCTTGGCAAATAGCTTGCCAGCTATCAGCTACCTCAGCTTCTTTGAGATTGGGGTTCCCCACACTCCCAGAAAGAAACTCACGAATTTCTTCGACAATTGCGCCGGAACACTCTGCGAGACGTTCCATAAGGGAAGTAATCCGGTTCCGTGAACTCAACAAGCGGGCCTTTGCCAGGTTGATTTTGATGGCATCTGCGGCTGCTTCGGCCGCTTCCAGGGATGTGATGATTTCGGAGACTTCTATGCCGTAGGGGAATAGCTCAGACAATTCAGATTGGACAAGCGGGTAATGGCTATTCAATATGGCCCGAGCTTTATTGATTTTATCCATAGTTTCCGAAATCCATCTGCCAGAAGTATCAATGTCATCAACAAGTTCCGGAAGATTAAACTCTGGGGATATGACATTCCAGCGACTTACAACCTCAGAGATCTCCTTGACCCAGAGAACATAGGCCGCAATTTTTTCCCAATCCTCTGTGGACTGTGGCGATCGGCCTTGAATCTGAGTCTGCTGGAAAAGCGTCTTCGGCTCAGATTTTCCAAAAGAAATAAGTCCGAAGGGCCGCTGTGCTTTGGTAGCGCGCTCTATGGCCGTACAGAGGTCCTGGTTAAGATGTGCACCCTTCGGGAGTTTTACCGCATAGCCGAGAATGGATGTGCGAAGAGCAGAAATATTTTCCATCGCAGGGATAATGTCGTTAAAAAGGGCCACTTGTTTCGCATCGGCTCCATGGCTCTGCCAGGTCTTGAAGAGTTCGTGTAACCACGGAGAGGTCTCCATGATTTTTAAGAACTCGACTATCTCATTCACGGCATTCAAGACATTTTTGGTGCGTTTAATGGCATCAGGCACAGAAACCGACAGCATAGGGATATTCTGCTCAGCTGTTTGTTGCTTAAGCCGTTCGGCATTGACGAGATCCTGGTGAACGGCTGTCAGGGTCGCCGCATCAGGGAAATCACCCATGCTCGGCACTTTCTTTCCGAGATAAAGAAGATCTCTCTCCAGCGCTTTACGGGCATCACGCGCTAAGGCAATGTCTTTGTCAGTAAATTTCGGGTTAAACTCAGGTCGGTCTGGCAACCATGAATAAAGCTCTCTATCAGCCATGACCCGCTGGGCAAGCTTCATGGGCAGTATCCCCTGACTGTCGCCTTTTGTGCCGATCCGTTTCAAATGCTTCCCGGCCCATTCAAGCAGTTCGGCGTCAATTCCATCGATCTTCTGTTCAAGTTCAAGAATTCGCTGCTGGCCCGCAATAATGTCACGTTCCAGTTCTCCTGGTTTCATCAGCGTGGCTGTGTTGGCGAGCAAATTGACAGCTCTCTCCAGCTGCTTAAGGCCTTCTCTTTCGTTGGTCAGAAGACTTATGGTGAGCTCTCGTATGTCCTCGGGAATATGCGTTCGCAAAACTGTTAGCGCCGCTTCAGCTTTGGAGGTTACAAGGACCCTTTTCCCCGTGGCAAGGTAATGACAAATGATATTGGCGATGGTGTGTGTTTTACCGGTTCCAGGAGGCCCCTGGACCACAACCCCATCTGCTCTTTCAAGGTTCCGGATTATCGATATCTGTTCTTCATTAAATGGCTTGGGGAAGAAAAATTCATGAGTTTTTGTTGCATCGATAGGGGGCTCCGGTGCTGGCGCGCTGGCACCATTACTATCGTAACCCATCAGGGTTGTGTTCCCAAGGTCAAGGAAACCGTCGCTGGTATACATTTTTTCACTGCTTGGCTCTGTTACTAGACTCTTGCATGGCCCTGGTAGATCCTGAACGGATTTGATAGCTTCTTTAAGGTTCTTCAGATCGTTTAGGAAGAAGTTATCTGAACGCTGTCGTGCGTATATAGCCCATGTGTCTGTCACAATTAGCGTATCGGCGATTGGAGGCAGGTCTCGATCTGTTATATCATTGATTTCGTCCGGGTAATACTGACCGCTTTGGTCCAAATGCGAGCTTGCTAGCCGCAAAACCTGAGTGAAGGTGTCTGGCAGGAAAGGCGATAGTTCCACATCCTCCTTGAAGTTCGAAAAAAAATCCCGTGCGAAACTCAAGACCGTTTCCGCACCAGGGTTGTCCAGCGCGAAGAAAGGCCCAAAGGCTAACTGAGGTTGCGTACCGCGGGCTCGGATGATAATCGAACCATTTTCGGAATCAATTTCGATTTCTACCAACTGCTCAACCAGGGGATGGTCTATTATATGCGCGCCGGTTCCCCATCTGGCCAAACCTATGCCCCAAACAAGTTCCAGCGGGTGCTCACTGCCCTGAGACTGAATAGACTGCTCAAGGCTGAAAAAGGCTTCGTAGATTTTAATTGTTTCGCGCCGAGGTTTTTCCTCTTCCGCCCATTGCATCCAAGGGCCGATGATATAATCATCCACGGCTTTCTTTATATCGAGCTGTTTCTCTATACGGAAAATCACATCACACTGAGCGATAATGTCAGAAGGTTTGAGGGTTGGTTGAACGTCTGAGTCATCGAGGATGTTCAGCTTGATATACTCATCAGCTTCCTCCTGATTGATGGTCTCGGTCCGTACCGCTTGAACAGAGGGTTGACTGAAGGGATCGCGGCCGACGGTAATCCAGTCCCGGATTTTTCCCGGAACCTCGGGAGGATCAATCCTTTTGAGTCGGTTTATCTTCAACCAGAGGGGGCCGTTAGCATCAGATTTATCATGTTCAATGCCAAGCCTATCTTTCAAGCTTGCCTCATGAAAAAGCAATTGGCGATAATCTGCCAATGTAAACACCGGCTTATCGCCAAGCTTGATCGCGTGGCCGACATAGTCGACAAGATCAACGAGTTTTTCCTGAACAGAATTCATATGCTTTCCTTGAAGATATCGAGGCAAAGTTAGGCCATCCGCCCCAGATGCAGTTGTCATTTGTAAGA